>JBBQPB010000099.1:0-7171 GCA_038331435.1 Thermomicrobiales bacterium
TGACCGGTGGAGCCGGTTTCGTTGGAGCGAATTTGTGCGAGCGCCTGGTCGCCGACGGGGATCACGTCATCGCACTCGACAATCTGGTCACCGGTCGAGCGAACAATCTGGCGGCATTGTGGGGAAATCCCGCGTTTTCACTGGTCGAGTTCGACCTGAACCAGGGATTGCCGGAGCTGCCACACCTCGACCGTATCTTCCACTGCGCCAGTCCGGCAAGCCCGCCGGAATATCAGAAGTTCCCCATCGAAACTCTACTGGTCAATGCTGAGGGAACCCGGCGATTGCTCGACCGGGCAGTTGCAGATGACGCGCGTTTCCTCTTTACCAGCACCTCCGAAGTCTACGGCGATCCGCTCGATCACCCGCAACGCGAGGATTACCGAGGGCATGTGAGCTCGACCGGGCCACGCTCGATGTACGACGAGTCGAAACGCTACGCCGAAGCGCTGATCACCGCCTATGCCGGGCGATACGGGATCAAAACGCATATCGTGCGTATCTTCAATACGTATGGACCGCATATGGCGCCGCATGACGGGCGTGTGGTGAGCAACTTCATCGTACAGGCGATCCAGGGCGAGCCGCTGACGATGTACGGCACCGGTCAGCAGACGCGTAGCTTCCAATATATCGACGACCTGGTCGAAGGACTCGTGCGGTTGATGAACTCGGACTACAGCGGTCCGGTGAACATCGGCAACCCAAATGAGTTCACGATGATCGAGTTGGCGACCAAGGTGCTCGCAATGACGGGTTCGCTCTCTGAGATCGAGTATTTGCCATTGCCAGCGGACGATCCGAATCGTCGCCGCCCGGATATCTCACTGGCGAAAGCGGTACTTGGGTGGGAGCCGCGGGTGTCGCTCGACGAAGGTCTGGAAAAGACGATCGCGTACTACCGATCTGAGGTGTTTGGCGAGAAGGTAGTAGCCAGCGATCAGACCGCGGCGACAGTTGGATAGACAACCGAATACAACGTAGATCAGTCGCCCCGCTCCGAAGAGGAGCGGGGCTTTTGGTTGCATGTTCAATTCACAGATGATGCACCTCTATCCAGCGATTCCTCCGCGTCGGTCGGGAAGACGATCGTCAGGCACCTGGGTAGCAGTAATACGCGTCGATGGCGAGAGGGTTGGCTAGATCGAGGATGAGCGTTCCGGTGACAAGGTCCGACGACGAGTGAAATCCGCAAAAGACACGATCGTCCAGTGCGGAGACGGGTTCGAGCTGGAACTCCCCCTGACCATCGAAAGTCGCGACGCCGTCCGCATCGGACGTGAGAACGATCTCGGAGTTCGGGCTGGAGAGACGGAGCTCGACATCTGGTGCGAGGTCGCAGAGCTCGGGATCGATGATGTCGCCGGAGCAGCTATAGACGGTGAAGGTGAGCGTGGTGGTGGTCGCTTGCTCCGGCGCAAGAATGTTGTACCAGTCGCAGGTGAGTTGTTCCCCGGGCAGGAGCTGGATATTCAGCCGGCCGTGCGACTCGATGATGGCGAAGGGGGAGAAGGGATAGTCGAACGTACGAACGTTGCTGGTGCATTGGGCAACATAGGCGAGCGCGATCGACTCAGGCATCTGCTGAACGAGCCGGTAGTCACCAGCGGCGAGCTCGGAGAACGAGATGGTCGCGGGATGGCCACCCGTACCGGTGGAGGCCATCATGCTGCCGCCCTGCGGGGCAACCGGCTCCAGCGTGAAGGGAATATCTCCGGGGCCGAGGTTGCATTCGTTCACGAGCGTCTGGTTGGGATCGATGGGATCGTGCAGGTCGTCACAGGTGTAGACGTTTAGCGTGAGCGACGCAGGGGAATCGAGTGCGGCGGCGCTGCGGTCCGCGGCGGCGTATCCTGCAATAAGGACGAAAGCAAATCCGAGCATGAGCCGAAGTCCCTTGTTGAATTCCCGCATCGATCTTCTCCTCTTGCTATCCTGCGATCCTGATCGCACGTGACTCATATGAATTGAACGTCAGAGCTTGAGTGGCGGTTCCACCGCCAGCAGGTGTCCTATGCAATTTCGCTCGTATCGATCCGATGAACACGATCTGCCGCGCATGCTAGCGCTGGTACAGCAGCGGTGGCTGGAGGCCAGCCCCAAACCTTGGGATTTGCATCCGGGCGACCTCCTCTGGGCCCGGTATATGCTGGAGGATCACGCATCCCGTTGGCATAAGCGGGTGCTCCTATGGGAAACCCCTGGCACGCTCCTTGGTTTTTCGTTGTTCTTTCCCAAGCACCGGGAGGTGGGAATCTACCTTGCCTCCGAATTCGAGAACGATCGCGCGCTGATCCAACAAATGCTTGCGGCCGTGAAAGCGCAGGCAAAGCAGTTCGACCCAGCCAATGACGACCAGGTCGTCGCCAGCTCATTCTCCGGATTGCCGATCGAGGAGACCTACCGGGCACTTGGGATGTGCCAGGTGGGTGAGCCGATCATGCGGATGAACGCGCGCACACTGAATGCTGAGGACCAACTCGATGCAACGCTGCCTCCCGGGTGGAGTGTGCGACCGCTCGTGGGAGCAGATGAGTACGAAGCCCGCGTCGAAGTTCACCGGCAATCGTTCGCGCCGTCAAAGATGGCCGTGGAGGCGTACGCGCGATTGCGGACCGTGTACGGATATGACCCCGAGCTGGATCTCGTGGCGGTCGGTCCGGATGGCACGATCGCCAGCTACGCCATCGCCTGGTATGACCCGGTAACCCGAACGGCGTTATTCGAGCCCGTGGGATCGTTGCCGCAGTTCCGGCGGATGGGTTTGAGCAGCGCGGTGCTGACCGAACTGTTGCGCAGGTTACGAACAAAAGGGACAGAGCACGTCTATGTGAATTGCCTGACCGATAGTCCGGCAGCCATTGGATTGTATGAATCGGTCGGGTTTCGTGAAGTGCAGCAATTGAATATGTGGGGGAGCGAAAGTTCGGAGTAGGCAGCTTGAGCGTGTCATACGACGGCACGCAAGTCGCCGTCGACCGGAAGACTCCCGGCAAGACAGATGTCAGATACGGATCCTGGCAGGGGAGGAGCCGTCGCGGGTTTTCAGCATCCAGACGCCGTCGAGGTTCCGGCCGTAGTAGTTCCGGCTGACACCGGACTCTTGAAACCCTTCGCGGAGGTAGAGCGCTTTGGCGGTCGCATTCTCGGTCTCGACCATGAGCACCATGTCGCCCAGGGGAATAGCGGCATCGAGCGCCCGCAACAGGCGCGCGCCAATGCCGCGGCGTTGCGCAGCGGGATCGACGCAGATGTTGACGACCCGAGCCTGTCAGCCGTTGCGGTCTCCGATGGCGCAGCCGACGATTTCGCCGTTCTCGCGTGCTACGAGGAAGCGGACGAAGGGAAGACTCCAGAGCAGCAGCAGCGTCGAAAAGCCGTAGGCCAGGCGCGGTTTGAACGCGCGTTTTTGCAACGCGGCGACATCGCGCAACTCAAGAAATCGGACACCGCCGATTTCGATGCCTTCCGTCCGAATGGACGACATCGGATGAGGAGCTGAAGCTGGAAAGAATTTGGCCCGATTTGCCATGGGGTAAAGCAAGTATTTGACTGCCAATAAGCCTCTGGTGAGGATGGTACACCACCGCGTCGTCACCGGGCCGCAGCATCAGCGTTCCAGGACGGCCACGCTCGATTCTGCTCCGTGCAATGAGGGAGCCGAATCGAGCGCGACTCGCGGTTAGGAAAGGACTGCGGCCTCCCCGATGGCGCCGGTCATGTCGTCCAGGATGGGAGCAAAGCCCCGGTAGCTCGGTACATACTCGATGCGCCAGGGGTAGACCTGACCGGCGGCCACAGCAGGATGCGCCATCCAGGTGGAGACTTGCTCGGCAAGCTCATCGGGCTGGAGCCAGCCACTGGCGCGATCGTCGACGAAAATCACATCTGCGTCGACCGTGGCGAAGGTCTCCCAGGATTGCAGGTCCCAGGAGTCGATGGTCAAGACGTCGAGCCCTTCCCTGGCGTAGAGATTGAGATCGGCAAGTCCCTTTCCGACATAAAAGCCATCGGGCGCGCCGGTCATGAAGAGCGCGGTCAGTCCCGGGTTTCCGCCTATGGCGTCAGCGAGTGCTTGCAGACTGGCATCGTAGGTTTGCTGGTCGGTCTGAACGGGTCCGGCAGCCAGGTCAGCACCAAGTGCGCTGGCGAGGTTCGCGTTGGACTGAATCAAGCGATCGACATCGGTGCCGTCCGCATACGCGATCGCCACGATACCGGCGAATTCACCGATCTGGGCGATGACATCGTCCGGCACTGGCCAGATAGTCTGTGCACCGGCAACGTCATAATTGGCGCCGACGAAGAGATCGGTTCCCATGGCCAGTAAGCCTTCCACATCGAGTGCATCCCCGGAGCCCAGGTTCTCGATGGTATCGAAGGGCAGATCGGGCGCGACGGTCACTGGGTCGACATTCTCCCGGCTTTCCCCATTGAAGAAGGCCGCGACGTCGTAGCCGAAGTCATGCAGCGCCGCAGCAATGCCGATATAGGCGACCACCGCGGAAGGGGCCTGATCCAACTGCGTGACCACGCCGCGATCGTCGGTAAAGCTCCACCCTCCGGACGCATCCAGGCCACCGGTCGGGACTGCTCCCAGGCCAGCGGGCACGGGGCTGGCATCCGGCGTGGCGTCCTGGGCGCTCGAAGGCGCAACTCTGCCCAAAGCCAATCCGAGTGCAGACAGACCGGCGACGGCCAATACCCGGCGGCGAGGCAATTCGATGTCGTAGCTCAACGTGGAACCCTTTCCTGGTTACAACCCTATCCATCGGTCGAAAATCAATTCCGACTAATTTACCAGTATATCGACGTTCTCAAGAGGCCGATTGGTATTTATCCCGCCAGCCTCGGGTCGATTGCCGTCTTTCAGCGCATAGAGATTGCCGGGCAGGCATGCGACTATTGGCGTACGCAAACGTCATCGTGGTGATCGGAATGTGACGAGATGAACGAACGATCGATCGCGCCGGAGCCTGAGCTCATCGATCGGGTGCTCAATGGCGTCGAGTATCTGGCGTTGTTCATCGAAATCCTGGCGGTTTCCGTGATCGCGGTGGGCGTGCTCTACGCGGTCGGCTCGTTCATCCTGGCGCGCTATGGCAGTCAGCATCTGCGGGGATATGACAAGCAGTTCCGGGCTCGACTCGGGAATTCGCTGCTGATCGGGCTGGAAATCCTGGTGGCGGCGGACATTATTCGTACGGTTGCGCTGGAGCCAACGCTGACCAATGTGGCGATCCTCGGTATTCTGGTGTTGGTGCGAACCTTTCTGAGCTGGTCGCTGGTAGTCGAAATCGAGGGGCGCTGGCCCTGGCAGGCCGCCAGGACCGAGGACGTTGAGCCGAAGGGATCTGGAGGCGGGGGAGAAAAAGTCGAATGAGGAGCGAACCGAGCGATAGAGAACGTACCGGCATCGGATTGATCGACGCAGCGGCATTCGGAGATCTGGATGGTTTGCGCGCGCTGCTCGAGACGAGCGAGCTGGATCTGAATGCGCGCGATGCGCGCGGGCGCACAGCGCTGATGGCGGCGACCTACGCCAATCAACCCGCAGCCGTCGCGTTGTTGCTTGACGCGGGCGCAGATGTCGACCTGCAGGATGATGTGCTGAACAACCCGTTCCTTTACTCCGGGGCCGAGGGGTTGATGGAGATCCTGAAGCTGACGCATCGGGCGGGAGCCGATCCCTCGATTCGCAATCGATATGGGGGAGTTGCCATTATTCCGGCATCGGAGAAGGGCCACCTCGACGCGGTTCGATATCTGCTGGAAGAGACCGATGTCGATGTCAATCACATCAACGATCTGGGATGGACCGCTCTGCTGGAAGCAGTGATCCTGACTGATGGCGGACCGGTGTTTCACCAGATCGTGGCGGAGCTGATCGCGCACGGAGCGGATGTAAACATTGCCGATGGCGATGGCGTGACACCCCTGGCCCATGCGCAGCAACGCGGGTATCGGGAGATCGAGTCCCAACTGGTCGCGGCCGGCGCGACGTAAGATCACACCTGTGCGATCTCCGACGGGGCAACCGGGGTGATAGCCTCCCGGCACCCGGCGATCGACGATACCGGCCAAACAACGATTCGACAGCAAACGTACCGGGGAGCCACGAAAACGCATGACAACAATCATGAATCTGGAACAGCCAGTCCTGCTCGACGGCGGAATGGGACGCGAACTCGGCTTCCGTGGGGTCGAGGTTTCCGATCTGATCTGGTCGGCACAGGCATTGGTGGATGCGCCGGACGTGGTGCGGGAAATTCATACCGATTACATCGATTCCGGCGCGGACGTGATCACCACCAATACGTATTGCACGCTGCGCACGCATCTGCGCAAGGCGGGTCTGGAAGACCGTTACGAGGAACTGAACCAATTGGCGGGACAACTCGCCGTCGACGGCCGCAACGCCGCCGCTCGTCCAGCCCTCATTGCCGGCTCTCTGGCGCCGATGTTCGAAAGCTATCGGCCCGACATGGTGCTTCCGGTCGCGCAGAGCGAATCGCACTACCGCGAGCAGGCGGAGATCCTGGCCGACTACGTCGATTTCTTCATTTGCGAAACCATGTCGAAATCGGACGAGTCGCTGGCAGCGGCACGCGCGGCTGCGTCGACCGGCAAATCGGTCTGGGTCTCTTGGAATCTGCATCCCACGAAGCATGGGCATCTTCGCAGCGGCGAATCGATTGCCGAAGCGGTGGCGGCGTTACACGGTGTGCCAGTGACTGGCTTTCTGGCCAACTGCTGCATGCCTGAGCTGATCGAGGCAGGAATGCCGGAGCTCGTAAAAACCGGATCGGCCTACGTGGGTGGGTACGCCAATACATTCCTCCCCACCCCGGACGATTGGACGCTCGAGGAAAACGACCTGCACAACCTGCGCGACGACCTTGACCCACCGGCATACCTGGGGTTCGTGGAGGCGTGGCTGGCGAATGGAGCGACCGTGGTGGGCGGATGCTGCGGGACACGCCCGGCGCACATCCGGGCGATCGCGCAGGCGCTGGGAAGATAGACGCCCAGGTTAAGAGGCTCGCGTCCCCTGCCGGAGTGAATGGGATGGCGCCCGCTATTCCAGTGGTTCACGAGCAGCGGGATTAGGGGTAGGGAGCCACCATTCGGTACCGCGCGGAGTGGAGATGTATTCCGGCCAGCGCAGATC
>JBBQPB010000100.1:0-7128 GCA_038331435.1 Thermomicrobiales bacterium
GCCCGGTACTGCATCGGCAGCGCCGACCTATCCCTCGGGGTCATCACCCTCACCGGTGGTGGCTCCCGCGCACCCGCGTTCCGTCAGCTCCTTGCCGACACGCTCGGCGTGCCGCTTCATATCTCCCCGCAACCGGAAACCGCAGCCCGGGGAGCCGTCATCGCAGGCATGCTCGCCGCGGATATCAGTTACGATCACGCGGCCTGGACTAGCCCGACCGCTGAGATCACCCCGGACCCTGAGATCGCCGCCTTCTATAGCCAGCTTTTTGCTCGGTACGCCGCCGACCAGCTCGCATCTCGTTCCTAACAAATCTGATGTCGCAGACCCCGCCTATAGCTGCCCATAGCCCACATTGAACCGCTCCGTCATCTCATCGACCAGCTCATCGGGCACCAGATTCGGTTCCACCCCGCCGTTCGCCGCCAGCGCGTGCACATAGACTTCGGCAGCTTCCTCGACCAGCATCGAGTAAAGCAGCGCCTGCTCGAAGGTTTTCACGAATGTGATCAAGCCATGATTGCGCATGATGACCGCCCGTGACGCCGGCGTCATCACCTCCACCACACTTTGGCCGATATCGTCGAGCGCGGTCAACCCATAGCGTGTCACCGGCACGTTCGCACCCACCACCACGCAGGTTTCGGTCAAAATCGGGGGCAAATACGTCCGGATCGTGCTCACAACCGTCGCGTAATGCGAGTGCGTATGCACGATGGCATAGACGTGATCGAATTGCCGCATGACCATCGTGTGCATGGGCGTTTCCGAGCTCGGCCTCCGGTGCCCCTCGATAACATTGCCGCCGAGATCGACGACCACAATATCCTCGATCGTCGTTTCAGGATAGGGAATGCCGCTTGGAGAAATGGCGATCAAGCCCGTCTCCCGGTCGCGCTCGCTGAAATTCCCCGCCGTGCCATGCACGATCCCGCGACGCAACGCTTCCAACCCGGTCTCGACGATCCGCGTTCGCTGTGCCTCCAGCAACATAACGTGTCCTTCCCTTTCGCTTGCGCTAAACCAGACAGTTTCCCGCCACGCCACCTGTTCTCGGGACGAATCTAGGTTTGCACCACCTCCCATGCCGGGATACGATTAAACCAGTGGCCGAACCCGCAAACGTTCGGCACGCAATTTCGCCCCAGAGAAACGAGCTAGCTCCGTGGCCCATGCCCGAAACATTTCAGTAGCGATGACCGTTCTCGGTCTGCTGCTGATTGGGGTCGCGGCGGTTGCCGATCTGAGTCCAATTGTGACGCTGACCGGCATGTTTCTGTTCGTGGCGGGAATTATAAAGATCGCGATGGTCGCAATCTGGAAGTCGTTCTTTGCGATCCCCATCGAAGCCCCCGCCCAATCCGATGGCCCGCCAGCTGCCGGCGGCCCGAAGCAAGGGAAGGTGTGAGTCATGGCGAATCCGTCCAACGATGATGCGAAGCAGCGATCCAATCGCGCGCGACAGGTAATCTCTGGTAGCGATATCCGTCCCCCCAGCCCATCAGCGGCCTACCCTGGCGCACCGCAACGATATGTCTCCTATGAAGATGAGGGCCCGATGTCGAGCCCGCAGTGGATCTATCTCGGAATCCTTGCGGCACTGCTGGCGTTCGCCATCATTCTCTATCTCATCTTCGGCGGTGGGGTTGCCAGTGTCTTCTTCTTCCTCCTTGCCCTTGCGCTCTTCTGCGGCTGGTTCGTCTTCTGAACTCGCCACTCGGGAGCAAACCCACTGCTATCGACTGGAATGCGGTTCCAATCGAGCATCCACTGGACGGCGTCGCGCGACAGACCGTCCATGGCGCGAACCAGACCCTGGTGCGTTACGCCTACCAACCCGGTTCAGTCTTTCCGATCCATAACCATCCCGAAGAACAGATCACCATCGTATTGAGTGGCTCCATCGATTTCACCGTCGACGGCCGTCCGCTTATCCTTTCCGCCGGCGATGTGGCGCTCATTCCAGCGAATACTTCTCATGGCGCTACAGTAACGGGATCCGAAGTGGTCGAGACATTGAATACAATGTCCCCACGACGATCTTCGGCTCCGATGAACCAATCGACGGATGAGGGAGTTACGTGAGCGAAGACGATTCCAAGCGACGGTTGCGCCTAGTTCGACCTGGTGAGGAACCGCCGGTTCCGGCGGCCGGGCCCGCACCAGTCGCGCAGGAAGGGATGGCGTTCCCCTACCCGGCCGGCATCTTCGCCAACATGTTCGACCTTACCGGAAAAACTGCGCTCATCGTCGGCGGTGGAGGCGGGCTATCACGCGCAATCGCAAGCGCGATGGCCGACTTCGGCGCGCGCATCGCCATCGCCGATCTCAATCTCGACAACGCCGAAGCCAGCGCTGCCGCGTGCGATCGACCCGGTATGGACGCGATGGCGGCCATGCTGGACGTGACCGACCCGGATATGGTGGAGGATGTCGTTTCGCAGATCGAAGCGCAAAGCGGCGGGATCGATATCCTGCTCAATGGAGCGGGAATCACTATCCGCAAACCAGCGGTCGATTTCACTCCGGAAGACTGGATGGCCGTGATCATCACCAATCTTTCCGGTGTGTTCTATGTCACCCAGGCGGTGGGGCGCGGCATGCTGCAACGCGGCTATGGCCGCGTTCTCTCCATCGGGTCAGTTTCGAGTCTTCTCGGCCATCCGGAAAACGCACCCTATGCGGCCGCTAAAGGCGGCATCGCGATCATGACCAAATCGTTCGCGACCGAGTGGGCTCCGTTCGGCGTCACCGTCAACGCCATCGGCCCCGCCTACACCCAAACTGAGCTCACGAAAAACATCCTCGCTGATCCGCAGGTCCATGCAAAGCTCGTGAGCCGAATTCCCACCGGCCGCTTCGGTTTACCGGAGGATCTGGTCGGAGCCTCTGTCTTCCTCTGCTCGGAATCGGCCCGCTTTGTTACGGGACAAACGCTCTACATCGACGGCGGCCTGACTGCCGACTAAACGTGCCATCGTCTCCCCCACAGGACCACGACCAAGGCACCCGCCAATCCCTCGAGAGGATCGCTCCTTCCCTGACTCCTCACTCCCACTGAGCGATCAGAGCGTCGACCGCCATACGAGGACGCCGTACCGGATCCTTGGCCGCTTTGCCCACCGGCAGTAATGCATGCGGAATCAGCCCTTCCGCCAGGCCCAATGCGCCTGCAACCACCTCGGGACAGAACAACGGCGCGCACATCCACCCAGCATCGAACCCCGAGGCATAGATCGTGAGCAGAAAATTCTGAATCGACGCGCCGATGCTCTGGATCGCCATGATCCGCTCAGCGTCTTGCCGTTTCGGATCAGGGTAGACATCGAGATCGCTCAAATAAAGGCAAGGGATTACCAAAACCGGGGCTTCGATCAATCGTTGCTTGCTCTTCTCCAGCCGTATCCGTACGACCTCCTCGTCCTGCCCGTCCATCCGCAGTTGCGCATCCCAGGTCGCGGCCATCGCCTCGGCCAGCCCAGCTCGTCGCTCTGGCGATTCCACCACCGCGAATCGCCACGGCTGCCGCCCATGCGGCGAGGGCGCCCATCCCGCTGCATCGATGGCAGCTCGCACGGTCCCCTCGGGCACCGGATCGGGCAAAAACGCCCGCACCGACCGGCGCCCGCGAATGACCGACTCGAGATCGTCCGACCGCCCAGCCCAGGATCTCGAAGCGCTCCACGAAAACGCCGATAGCTCACCAATTTCGATAACCGGCGAACTATCAAGGTCCATCAGGCGGTATTGCGAATACTTTTCCCGGAGTATTGCGATCGCTGCTTCCGCTGCATCCGAACTGCCGTCGAGCACGCGAGCGTTACCGCGCACCTGCACGAAACGAAGCTGCTCCCAATCCTCGGAGTAGTCATCGACCGTCAGGCAAACGGCCGGATGAGCCACGATATTGCGCACCCGGGCGAGGTGCTGCGCATCGACCGATTTCGGCTTGGCGTCCAGCACCGATACGACCACCGGTACGCCGTCCCGCTCCATGACCACGAAACAGCACGGAACCACCGACGGCTGTCCGGCCGGCGACACGGTCGCCAACCGCCCTACCCGATGCCGCTGTACGAACTCCATATCTTGCGTTGTAGGTGATCTCCCCAACTTCTCGGCCTTGCTACTGGGTCGCGCGGCAGCATCCATTGTCCAGCCGATACGCACTGGACAATTGAGTCGTTATGCCCGATACGTCGCGATCAAATACTCATCCGCCCGCGGCGTCCATGGTGGAGTTCCCTCGGCGACGCCGTAAATTGCGGTGAGATCGTAGAGGTAGATCGCGGCTGGATTGTCGTGCATGTCCTTGCCGAGCTCCCGCCCGATCGACGCCCGCGTTTCCGGGTCTGCCTCACTCGCGAAGGCGTCGATCAATCCCTGAATCGTCGGGTCATCGAAGCGTGAGAGAAAGCCGGTATTCGAGAACATCAGACTCAATAGTGTGTACGGGTCGAACATGGGTCGCCAGGTAATCATGCGCAAGGCAGCCGAATCTTCCGCCGCACCAGACCATTGATCGGGTGCATTGAACAAGGCCAGCTCCTTCTGCGTCAGCGCGACCTCGATTCCCGCCTCTCCCAGTTGCGCCACGATCGCTTGCGCGATATCCAGCCGTTCGGACGAGGAAACATCCATCGACGTGGAGAATCCATCTGGATATCCGGCGTCCGCCAGGAGCTCTTTCGCCATTTCGCGATCGTATGCGTACGCTGCCAAATTCGGGTCGTAGCCGATGCTGCTCGGCACGAAGACATTTGCCAATGGTGTGCCATTGCCACCGACGAGCGCGTCGATAATCGCCGGTACCTCGACCGCAAGGTTCATCGCGACCCGCACCCGCGGATCGGTAAAGGGCTCGATGGTGTTCGGCACACGCACGAACACGCTGCCCGATATCGGTTGAGTGACGATGATCTGGCCGCTCTCCTCGATCGCTCCCACCTGATCCATGGGAACTCCCTGCACCAGCTGAGCGCCGCCTGACAACAGGTCAGCCACCCGCGTGGTGGCATCCGCCACGAAGCGGTAGGTCACGGCATCTGCAATCGGCACACCTTTAGGGCTTCCCGCGAAATACGCCTCGTTGACGGACAACGCGATCTTTTCGCCCGCCGACCACTCCTCGAACTTATAGGGACCGGTACCGATCGGGTTGCGCGCAAAATCGCCGCTGGTCGCGTAGACCGGTGGCAGGATCGCCAGCCAGGCAGCAATCTGCGCCGGCAGCCAGGGAGCTGGCTGGGAAAGGGCCAGCGTGAAGCTCAAATCATCGATCTCGTCGAACGATTCGATGACCATGAAGTTCGCCCGCGCCTGAGAGGCGGTCTCCTGGGAGGTGATATGCGCCAGCGAGAATTGGACGGCCTTGCTCGTGAGCGGCTCGTCATTGTGGAAAACGATATCGGGACGGAGCTTGATGGCAATCGTGGTCGGGGAGGTCCACTCCCAACGCTCAGCCAACAAGAGCTCCACGTTGCCCTCATTGTCGAACTGGAGCAATGAGTCGTACACCGAATGGACGATCGACCAACCGGTGGGAGCATAGGTCAACGCCGGATCGAGCGTATCGGGCTCAGACCCAATATCGATCGCCAGCGACTCCGCTCGCGAAATTGCCGTCGCCGCTGGACTCTGCGCCGAAGCTGGGGCATTTGGAAGCAGCGTCGCCCCCAATCCAACCCCAAGCATGCCAAGCAACGCTCGCCGGGTCAGATTCCAGTCATCTAAAGTGCGTATCAATTGGTCCTGCACAAAATGTTCCTTTCATTTGTTACGACGGCCCCATCGACCGATGTGTTCCAAACCATTCACCAATGAGATTGAATCCAAGTACAGCAATCACGATAAAAGCCCCCGGCACGACCGATACCCACCAGGCATTGAGGAGCGTTTCCCGCCCATCGGAGACCATGCGTCCCCAGGTTATGGCACCCGCCGGCATACCCAGTCCGAGATAGCTCAACGCCGCTTCGAACAGGATCACCGCCGCCATCTGCTGGGTGGCCAACACGGCCACGTTACCGCGCAAGTTGGGCAACAGGTGCCGCCGCACGATCCAACGCTGGCTCGCGCCGATCGAGCGACTGGCTTCGACGAACTGCGTCCGGTTCAGCGAGCGGGTCTGCATGCGCACGACTCGTTGATAGGCCACCCATCCCGTTGAAAGGAGCACCAGAAAAACGAGCAGAAACCCGGGAGCGAACAAGGCTGATGCGGCAATCGCCACCACCACCACCGGAAGCGCGATCTGAACATCGACCAGAAAGCTAATTCCCCGGTCGACTCGGCCGGGCCTCAGCCCGCCAAGCAGGCCGAGTCCGGTTCCGATAACCAACGACGCAAGCGACACCACGAGCGAAAGCAGCAACGTCACCCGGCATCCGGCGATCACGCGCGCGAGCTGATCGCGGCCCAGTTGGTCGGTGCCAAGCGGATGTTCCCAGGAGCCGCTGAAGAAGACGGGCGGCAGGAGGCGGTCGCGCAGCACCTGTTTGTCAGGATCACCCGCGACCCAGGGGCCGGCTGCCGCAACAAGAGTCAACAGTACTACGACGAAGAGTCCGAACCATGCTCCGGCACCAGGGCGCGGTAACGTCCGCAAACGCGCGTGTTCGTGTTGCTCCGGCGCTGACTCGGTTCGCGTAACTGGCGCAGATAGCAGGCTCGCGGGCATCATCGCAACGCTCCCGAGACCGCCGCTTCGCGCAAGCGCGGATCGACCGCCATGGCAATCGTATCCGCCAGGAAGTTTGCGAGCACGATAAGCACCGCCACGACCGCCACGAACGCCTGGATTGCCGGCAGATCGCGGCTGGCCACTGATTGCAATGCGAGCTGCCCAATGCCAGGCCAGGCGAACACTGACTCGACCACCACCGCTCCCGCAACTATGAACCCTCCAACCACTCCGGCATAGGCGATGGCTGGCAACATTGCGTTGCGCGCGACATGCCGCCAAAGCACAACGTGACCAGGCAATCCCTTGGCATCCGCGGTGCGGATATAGTCCGCCCGGGTCACATCGGCCACCGAAACGCGCACGATCCGCATGAGTGTCGCTGCGGGAAACGCGGCCAGTGCCACTGCCGGGAGGATCAACGAACGCAATCCGTCCCGCCCGGA
>JBBQPB010000101.1:0-7125 GCA_038331435.1 Thermomicrobiales bacterium
AGTTGGCCAGCCGGCAGGTTCGTCTCGAAGAAGGCGTCAAGCAGACGGAAGGTGGAAGTGCCGAAAACCGCATCCTGATCGAGCAATCTCGCCAGGAAAGCCAGGTTTCGGCCCGGGCCCGCGCTATCGACGAAAACCGCACCCGGCAACAGATCGTCGATATGGACCAGCGACTGGAAGACGCTGTCAGACCGATTCGCTCACTTCAGGCGCATGTCAGTGAGCTGCTGGAAGTCTCGCGGCGAAAGACCGACGATACCGGTGCGTACAATCGTCGCTTCGAAGAAATCCGCGCCGCGCTCGATCATCAGCAAGCCGTCGGCGATCGCAACACCATTGCCGCCCATCAACTGCGCGAAACCATCGAGAGCTCCAAAGGCGAGGTGGATCTTGTCCGGCGGGATATTTTGCGCAATGAGGATGCGGTCAAGATTGTCGATCAGGAGATGCGCCGGCGGATTGCCGAAGTCGCCCAGGCCAATGAGGGCGTCAATGCCCGCCTCGACGATATTCGGGCCGATGTTTCGCATGGGCTCGATCTCATTCAGGATCTGCAACGTGCCGGAGCCAGCGTCGATCCGAACTTCGAAGAGCTCCGCAAAGCGGATGCCGATATGAAAACCGAGGTCGCACGCATCAACCAGCTCGCCCTCGAACGACACGAAACCATCGTGGACCGCATCGACGATTTGCGCCAGTCGGCCGATGCCCAGGTTGCCGAAGTGCGGACTTCGCAAGACCAGCGCTTCGAGCGGGTGGGCGAGCGTATCGACGAGATCAACGAGCAATATCGCGAGTTGGGCGTGCGCATCGCCGCGTTCGTGCATCAACTCGATGAGCTGCGCCTGGTCGACGAGTCGCTGCGCCGAGATCTCTGGCAGCTTCACGAACAGCGGGTCCGGTTACGTTTGGAGCAGGCTCAGCAGGAACTCGACCAGCTTAGCGGAACCCGCCGCGACTCGGAAGATGCCGCTCGCCGCCCGGTTGTCACGCTGCCAAGGCCGGCCGATCGCTAGCACGAGCTACCAGGCAAGGGTCCAGTGACCAGCGCAATTTCGACGAGCGCACTGGACACTGGATCCCACACAGGAGCAATGGTGCGCCGCCGAAATCGGAATCCGTTCGAAATCCGTCGAGTTGCCTATGTGCTGATGGCATCGGCTATGTTGGTTGGCGGTCTCAGCGGCGCGGAAGAATCTTCGATTGGCATGATTGCGGTCTTTGTGCTCGTTATGGCTGCCGCCGGTTGCTATGTGCGGGCGGCCGATTTCCTGCTCGACTTCGACTACCGCAGCATCCGCCGGCAAGCCACGCTCTTCACCATCATCGGGCTCGGTACGGCATTAGTCGGGTGCGGGGTCGCCTCGCAATTGGTCGACGGGCAGTCGCCAACACTGGTGCGCGCGATTGGCTATGCGGGTATCGGTGGCGGAATCGCAGTCGGGCTCTCCGGGCTGGTGGCGCTGCTTTGGTCTTTTGCTGGCACGTACGCGGGTGCGCAGATCGACGAGCGGAGCCGCGAGGAGTGGTAGCTCCCGCACGAACCGTGGCCACGGATGCATCCCCGCCTCTGGGGCCTCGGTATGCCTGGCGAATCGGTGGCGATCGGCTTTGCCTGGGGATCTTGACGGCCATTCTCGCTTTCACGTGCTGGCGTCTGCTCGCCGGTGGCACCACCGCGGGTCAGGATGCCATCACGCAGTTCTATCCCTGGTACTCCTACCTGGGAGAGCGCTTGCGGGAGTTCGGCATTCCCTCCTGGAACCCATCGCAATTCTCCGGTGCGCCGTTTGCCTCCGATCCGCAATCCGGGTGGTCCTATCTCCCAGCCATGGCGCTTTTTACCGTCTTTCCAATTGGGATAGCGGTGCCGCTCTTCATCGTTTTTCATTTGGCGCTCGCCGGGTATAGCATCTACTGGCTTGCTCGCGTGCTGCGTATCGTGCCGTTGGGCGCTCTCACCGCCGGCGCGGCGTACATGCTTTCGGGGCCGATTTTCAGCCGTTCGGTTTGTTGTCCGGCCCAGATCCAGGTGGGCGCCTGGGTTCCGCTCCTGCTGATCGGAATCGAGCTGGCACTACAGCAACCAATCTTGCGCCGGCGCGTTCCCTGGATCATCCTCTCGGCGCTGGCTATGAGTCAAATTCTCGCCTCGTGGCTGGGTCAGGGCTCGTACTACGCGCTCATGCTGGCCGGCGCGTTTCTCGCCTGGCGCTCGCTCGTGCAGCCAGCACGCCCGAACATCCGCTGGCGCGACCGGTTCTATGACTTGTTCTCCACGTCCCTGGTCTTCGGGGCGCTGGCTGCTGGATTCAATGCGATGGGGTTGCTTCCCCGGCTCGAATACAACCGGCTTTCCAACGTCGCAGGCGGGAGCTATGACGGGCTCGGCGACTCCGCTTCGATCACCGGTGGATGGCAGGCGGGGCAGACAGTCTTCGAGCATGTCACACGCAACTCGTACTATCCCGGCGGGATCGCGATCACGTTGGCCCTGGTGGCTCTTATTCTGACCAGGGGCCGTAACCTTTCGGTTTTCTTTACGATCTTCGTGCTCGGTGGATTTGTGCTTGCATCCAGCCGCCGCACCCCGCTTCATGAGCTGCTTTTCGCCGTTCTGCCCATGTTCGAAAGCCTGCATTCCCATTGGCCGCAGCGTATCGCGCTGGTGGTGTATCCCGCTGTTGCCCTGCTTGCCGGGGCCGCAGTTGGCGCGCTTCCAGACTGGGTTGGACGCTGGCGGCAGCTCCTTTTGGTCGCGCTCATTCCAATAGGAATAACCATTGCCTTTGCGATTGGACTCCGCCGTGCTGGAGACGCACTGCCTCTGGTGGTGATGTTCAGCGTGGCCGCAGTGGTCTGCACGCTAGCACTCCTCGGCTGGCGGCGTGCAAAATCCACCTGGCCCTACCTCCCGGGGCTGCTGGCCGGTCTGTTGGTCCTTGACCTCCTAGCGGCGAATGGGGAGATGCTGGCGCACGGAGATTATGGCGGATTCCACAAGTTTGACATTTCCGCCTACTTCGTGATGACTCCCGGGCTGCAATTCATCGAGGATCAGGCCGGCGACGATGCAGGTCGCTATTTTGGATTCGACCCCTCGCTACGCCATTCCGAAACCGATCGACCTGCCCTCTATCGATTCCAGTTTCCCAGCGACCAGGTTCGGCAGTTAGGAGTCAACAACCTGGCCACCGCTCATCGCATGGAAGATGTGCAGGGATATAACCCGGTTCAGCTGCAGGCGTATGTCGACTTTATGCATGGCATCAACGGCGAGGCGCAGGAATACCACGACGCGAACATCTACCCAAGCGGGCTCGATTCCCCATTGCTGGATCTGCTCAATGCGCGCTACATCGTCGTTCCTGCCGACATTCCGGAGGGACGAGCCGATCTGCAGATCGCAGTCGATCGCTTCCCGACGGTCTACCAGGATGACGATGTGCGCATTCTGGAACGCGCGTCTGCCGCGCCTCAAGGATGGATTGTCCATGAGGCACGGAGCGCGCAGGCCGCGGTAGCCCGCGAGCTGGTGGAGAACGGATCGATCGACCCATACGAGGTTGCGCTGATCGATCGAGACAGCGATCTGGATGGTACTGCGCCATCGGACGGCAACGACACGGTGACGGTGCTCGAGTCTGAACCGGAGATCATGCGCTACCAGGTCTCGACTTCTACGCCAGGAATGCTGGTCATCAGTGAGGTCGCGTATCCGGCCTGGAAGGCGTATGTCGACGGAAAGCCGATCGAGATCGCGACAGCCTTTGGATTGCTGCGTGCGGTCGCAATTCCGGCGGGAAATCATGAAGTGGAATTTCGGTTTGAATCGCCGAATGAAGTGTGGGGAATGGCGCTAACCACCGCCGCTATTCTAGCTGCCGGTGTCTTGTTGGCATGGAGCCGCCTGGAGAGAAAACCCCAGCAACTTTGCGGGAAACCCACATTTTCGTGACGTGCGCCTGAAAATTGTATACAGCATTGCTTGACAGGCTCGTCACCGTCTGATAGGTTGGCCCTCATCCCAAGCAAGAGACGCTCGAATAGCGTCTCCGTTGTCAGGTAAAACGTGCTGACAACAGGGACTCAACGGCTATCGATATGGCTATCGATGCCGTCACGCAATCTGGGGATTCCTTGGCTGGGCCCCCGGGTAGAACTCGAACTGTGCGCCTTGGGCGCAACGCCTCACAGGAGGTAGACGAACAGGTTTTCCGAAATCCGACACCTGCGGGTCGATCAGCGGGCTGGCTGATCGGGAGTTTCACTGGAGGGAAGTGAATTGGCTGGCATTACCAAACGAGTTTCGCTGGGACTCGTCATCGCATTGCTTGGGGCCTCGATGGTCTCGATGCTCATTCCAACCGCCGCATCGGCGGACACGAATCTGATCATTGGCCAACAGGCTGTGATTTCCTACGCTAACGGCGACCAGGTTCGATTGCGTCAGACACCCGAATACGAAGGCACACTCATCGCCATGTACGATGAGGGCACGTATGTCACCGTCCTGGACGGACCCCTGACTGACGCGGCAGGCAACTACTGGTATCAAGTTTCCGTCGATCCGAACGTTGGCTACATTGTGGCCGACTTCCTCGCGCTCGAGAATGGCGTTCCCCTGGCGGCAGTTGCAGAAGCCACCGAGGAGCCCGTGGTCGAAGAGACGCCGGTCGACGTTCCCATGGCAGATGTTCCCACGGTTACGGACCCGGTCGCAGTTGTGCCCGAAGCCCCGGTTGCGGGTGCGGTGCTCGCATTCGGCTGGGTCGCCGGCACCAATGGCGACGGCGTTCGCTGCCGCGCGGCGGCCGACTCGAACTCGCCGGTGATCGCGGTTCTGCCGGAAGGCACTCCGATCGAAATCACAGGCCCGGCGTTCGATATTTGGCAGCCGATCAATTGCATGGGCGGTGGCGGATTCGTTGCCTCCCAATTCGTCACCACCACCGATCCGACTCAGGCGCCAGTGGTGACCAACCCGGACGGCTCGATTGCTGGTGAGACTCCGGTTGCCGAGACGCCAGTCGCCTCTGTAACGCCGGTTGCTTCCGAGACGCCGGTTGCCACCAACCCGGATGGATCGGTCGCCAGCGAAACTCCAACCACGTCTGTGACTCCAACCGTCACGGAAACGACCGTTACCGAGCAACCTGCCGACATCGTCGGTGACAGCGCAGAACCGGTCATTCTCGACGAGAACCTGGTTTCCGGCTCGGCCGTCGTCACCGGTACGAACGGTGATGGCGTTCGCTGCCGAGCACGCGCCAGCTCCACATCCAACACCATCACCATTGTTGTCGAAGGCACGAGCGTTCAGCTCACCGGTGTCCCGACTGGCGTGTGGCAGCCGGTGTTCTGCAATGGCTCCGCTGGCTACATCAGCAACAAGTTCCTCGGTTCTGGCGATTCAGTTTCGTCCACGGACGGTGGAGCGGTGAGCTCGACCGATGGGGTGACAACGCTCTCGGTGGGCGCCGACGTCTCAGCGGCGGCTATCAGCGGTAATGCGATGGTGAGCGGAACCAATGGCGACGGAGTTCGTTGCCGGAGCAGCGCTAGCTACAGTGGCTCGATTATCTCGGTGATCTCCGAAGGCACCTCGCTTTCGCTCCGCGGCATTGCCTCGGGTGAGTGGCAGCCAGTGGTTTGCGCTGGCTCGAACGGTTTCGTCCACACGACCTATCTGAGCACTTCTGGGAGCACGAGCGGTGGTTCTACCACCGGTGGCTCGACCAGCGGCTCAGGGACTGTCGGTTCCACTGCCGTGACCGGTTCGGCGACTGTCAACAGCGCCCCCGGCGGCCTGAATTGCCGCAGCACCGCCAGCATGAGCGGTTCGATCATCACCGTGCTGTCGCACGGATCGACCGTTAGCCTCCGCGGCACTGCTGCCAGTGGCTGGCAACCGGTGGTATGCGGCGGAAGCAGCGGATTCGTGGCGACCCAGTACCTCACGACTGGAAGCACCAGCGGCGGCTCGACCTCGGATGGTAGCACCTCAGGCGGCTCTACGTCTGGCGGCGGTGCGGCCAGTGGGTCCACGATGTATGTGAGTGGCACCGGCGGTGGTGGCGTGCGACTTCGATCGAGCGCTGGCATGAATGGCAGCATTCTCTCAGTCGTGCCGGAAGGGGCCTCGGTCTCTGTTCGCAACGGCAGCACCAGTGAGTGGACTGCAGTCACCTATGGAGGCTCTAACGGATTCATTTCGGCGACGTATCTCGCCAAGAATGGCTCGACCAGTGGAGGCTCCACCTCTGGTGGTTCCACCAGCGGCGGCTCGACCAGTGGCGGCAGCACCAGTGGCCTGGTAAATGGTGATCATGCTGCCGCCAGTGACTCGCTCAACCTGCGCTATTCCGCCAGCTACAGTGCCGGCGTGGCTGCAGTTGCTCCGTCTGGAACGGTTGTGCTCATCACGGGCGCTGCGTCCAGCGGTTTCTATCCGGTCGATTGGGCGGGCCTCAAGGGCTTCATGGCCAGCCAGTATCTGACCGCTACCAGCGCGGCGCTCTCGGAGCGTGGTGGCTCGGGCAATGGCTCTGGTACGAACGGCGGCACGACCGGAGGTTCCAGCAGTGGTGGCGCGAGTGGCAATTCGCTCGTCAGCTACGCCATGCGCTATCTCGGATACCCTTACATTTGGGCAACGCATGGGCCGTCAAGCTTCGACTGCTCTGGTTTCACTTACTGGGTGGTGCTAAACGTCCTCGGACGAGATATTGGAGCGGGTACCTGGACCCAGGTATCCGCCGGTTCCTCGGTTTCGCGCAGTAGCTTGCAGCCGGGTGATTTGGTCTTCTTCCAGAACACCTACGCCCCCGGCCTCTCGCACGTTGGTATGTACATTGGCAACGACCAATTCATCCACGCAGAGAACGAAAGCACTGGCGTGCGCATCAGCGATCTAAATTCTTCGTACTACTCCAGCCGGTGGTATGGAGCCGTGCGCCTCACCTAGGCCACGATGAGCGTGCTCTGGAGCGCCCTGGCGCTCTGGAAAACCGCAACGGGGATGGGCGAGCTCGCCCATCCCCGTTGTCCTTGTGGCCCAGCTGGAGGCCGAGCTAGCGTTCCGCGATCGCATTCCAGACGGTCGCCGCCGCCTGCTGCAGCGGA
>JBBQPB010000102.1:0-7099 GCA_038331435.1 Thermomicrobiales bacterium
CGATCTCGCACGCATCCCGGAGCTCGTCCAAAAGGCAGCTGCCTGGCAGGGCAAGCTGGGCGAATCCGCGGCCAGTCTGCGTCAGGCGCTCGAAGATTCGATGGCCACGCGCCAGGTGATCTCGCGCGCCGCCAGCTATGCGCACTTGCGCAAGGATGAGAACGTTGCGGATCCGGCGCGGTCCGCCGCCTTCGAGCGAGCCGTGGGCGCGGCCATCCAGGCCAGTCAGGCGCTGGCATTTTTCCAGCCAGAGCTTCTTCAGATTCCGGAGGAGACCTACGCGGAATTCGTGAAGTCACCGGAGCTTGCGCCGTTCGCGCATGCATTGCATGACGCCGCCCGTCAACGGCCATATGTCCGCTCGATCGAGGTCGAGACCGTGCTTGCCCAATCCGCCGAGATCGCCCGTACCGCCGCCGAGGCGTTTGGCGCATTGAACGATGCCGATCTCGATTTTGGAGAGATCGAGAACGAGGATGGCGAGCTGATCAAGCTCACCCGCTCACGCTATCAGCTCATGATGGAGAGCAAGGACCGAGCCGTTCGTGCTCGCGCCTATGACAGGCTGATGACCGCGTATGAGGACCACAGAAACACCACCGGCGCGCTGCTGGCGGGGTCGATCCGCAACGACAACTTCTATGCCAGTGTGCGCGGATACGAGTCAGCCCGTGCGGCTGCCCTGCTCGACGACAACATTCCCGAATCGGTCTACGACAGCCTGGTAGAAGCGGTCTCCAACTCGACTGGAATCATCGAGCGGTACTACAACCTGCGTTCGAGACTCATCGGCGTTGACGATCTGGCGATCTACGATCTCTACGTTCCGCTCTCTCCGGCGCCGGAGCGAAAATTCTCTATCCAAGAAGCTGTCGAGACTGTGCTCGGAAGCCTGTCGGCCCTCGGAGACAGGTACACCAACGATCTTCGCGCCCTGATGGGAAAGCGCACTGTCGATTGGCACGAAACCGCAGGCAAGAATTCCGGCGCGTACTCGTCAGGTTCCTACGGTGCGAACCCGGTCATCCTGATGAACTGGAACGGCTCCACCGATCACGTCTTCACCCTGGCGCATGAAGCCGGCCACCAGATGCATACTTTTTACAGCCAGGCGAATAATCCGTTCCACTACGCTGGCTATTCGATCTTTTTGGCCGAGGTCGCTTCGACCATCAACGAAACGCTGCTGACCTGGGATCTGCTGGCCCAAACTGCGGAAGACAACCCGCAGGAACGATTCTCGATCCTGAACAACTTTGCCGACACCATCTCTGGCACGCTGGTGCGCCAGACGATGTTTGCCGACTTCGAACACCGTGCGCATGTCACCGCTGCCGAAGGCCAGCCACTCACGCCGGAAAGCCTGAGCGAGATCTATGGTGACCGTAGCGAGCTCTACCGGCCAGGCGTCCTGAATGATGAGCGCGCCATGCTCGAATGGAGCCGCGTGCCCCACTTCTACCGTGCCTACTATGTCTTCCAGTACGCTACCGGTATTTCAGCGGCGCTGGCAATTGCCAGCAAGATTCGGGACGAGGGGCCTGAAGCGCGTGATCGTTATCTGAGCATGCTCCAGGCGGGCAGCTCCGATTATCCGATCGAAGTGCTCAAACGTGGCGGCGCCGATCTGACGACTCCCGAGCCGGTCTACGCCGCGCTACGGGTATTCGATGAGACAATTGCCGAGATGGAAAAACTGGCCGATGCGGCCGGATTCACAGTCGAGGCGAAGTAATCAAGATGACGGCGACACGGTCACATGCGCGGATCAGCGGATTCGGCGAATCGGTGTTCACCCGTATGTCCGCGCTCGCTCGACAACACAATGCGGTCAATCTGGGCCAGGGATTTCCCGATTTCCCTGGTCCAGATTTCGTCAAACAAGCCTCCAAACAAGCGATCGACGCCGACCTGAACCAGTATGCGATCAGCTCGGGTGCGCCTCGCCTCAAGGAGCAGGTCGCCATCGACTGTTCAGTCACGCTCGGTCGTGAGATCGATCCGATGCGTGAGGTGGTTGTCACCAACGGAGCGACCGAAGCGATCTTCGATGCCGCGCTCGCATTCGCTGGTCCTGGCGACGAGATCGTCGCCTTCGAGCCGTTCTACGATTCCTACCCCGCCTCGGCCGCGCTTTCTGGAGCCACCTTTGTCCCGGTCCGCCTGAACCCGCCCGATTGGCACTTCGATCCAGACGTTCTGTCGGATGCCATCACGCCACGCACGCGTTTACTGTTACTGAACACGCCTCACAATCCGACCGGCAAGGTCTTCAGTCGCAAGGAACTGGAGCTGATCGCCGCGCTCGCCATCGAGCGGGACATCCTGGTGATCACCGATGAGGTCTATGACCGCATCACCTTCGCCCCAGCCGAGCACATTCCCATCGCGTCGCTGCCTGGCATGTGGGAGCGGACGATTTCCATCAACTCGACTGGAAAAACCTTCAGCATGACCGGATGGAAGATCGGTTACGCGGTCGGTCCAGCCGAGCTGGTCGGAGCCATTCAGGCGGTCCACCAGTTCGTTACTTTCGCCAGCCCAACGCCCTTTCAGGAGGCCATGGCAAGCGCTATGGAACAGGCTCGCAGCATTGGTTATTACGGCCAACTCAAACGCGATTACACCCACCGCCGAGATCTGCTCGCCAATTCCCTTGCCCAGGCTGGATTCGAAACTCTACCCATTGGTGGAAGCTATTTTCTGATGGCCAACATCGCCGATCGTGGCTTCGAGAACGACGTTGCGTTCTGCGAGTGGCTCGTCCAAACCGCCGGGGTCGTCGCACTGCCGCCGTCAGCCTTCTACCAGGACCCGACGACCGCCCCGCTCCTCGCCCGCTTCTGCTTCGCCAAGTCCGACGCTACCATAGCCGCCGCCGCGGACAGACTAAAGGCCCTCGCCTCCACCCGACTGTCGTAGTGGTGGGACCTGTGCCCGCCAGCGGCTGCAGGCCGCCATCGGTGCTCCCACAGCCAAGTTGCCGGTTCGAAGGATGTTCGTTACGCACGTCCATTATCGGGCTGCGCCCGATTGGCGGCCACGGGTGCCGCCACTACGACAGACGCATCCATTGCTGCCATTCCTCGACTGGTTCGAAGCCAACCGAGCGGTAGAGGCCGACCGCGTTTTCATTTTCGGCATCGACCGAAAGCTCGATCGTTTCGATGCCGATCGAACGCAGCCGCGCGATACCCCAGAGCAGGAGCCACCGTCCCAAGCCTCGTCCGCGATATGCCTCGAGCACTCCGACGAGACTGATGCTCCCGACCGGCGGCTCGACATCGCGATTGACGCCGGTGACGCAGAAGCCAACCATGTCGCCCTCGGGAGTGCGCAGGATGGCAATCGCGGTTGGGTCGAAGTTCTGCTTGGAGTGGTTGTGTTCGATTTGTTCGAGCGTTACTCGGATCGGTGTCGGATGGCCGGCGAACGCGGAATTGATCAACTCGATGTACGGGAGAATATCGGCTTCTTCGTATCCCGTGAGGGCAACGTTGTCCGGGAGCTCCGGGAGCGTAGCGTCGCCATTCGAAGTGAGGCCGAAACGCCAGAAGCTATGGTCGTAGTGGAAGCCCACCGCTTCGAGAAACGCGAGCGCGCCGTCACTCCCGTGCGGTGGAAACAGGACAAGTGGTCCATCCGGACTCGATGCGAGCTCTTGCTCGGATGCCTCGACCAATGCACGTCCGACACCACGCCGGCGTACATCCGGGCGAACGACGATCAGACGGTCGTCGGAACAGATCAGCCCGACCGGTTCGTCCTCCAACTCGGCAACCAAAAAGTTGCGCGCAATCGGAAACGCCCCGATGAAACTTACCAGATCGTTCGTGGTGTGACCGGACTGCTCGCCCGCTGCCAGCGAATTTCGCAGCAGTGCGGACAGCGGTTCGGCGTCAGCGGTTTGAAAGGTTCGAATAATAAGGCTGCTGGGTCCAGGCACTTGGCTTTGGCTCGTCCACGACTTGAATCGTCCGCAGCAACTGATCGGCTGCCCCGGAAATGTACATTCCCTCGGCCGCGCCGTACTTGAGATACTCCAGCTTTTCCACCGTGATCACGTCGCCCGGAGCCAGCACCGGAATTCCCGGCGGGTAAGGGATCACCAGCTCGGCGGATATTTCGCCGGCTGCGTGTTCGAGCGGTATCGCGCGCTGGTGAGCAAAAAATGCCTCCCGCGGGGACATTGCCTGAATTCCTGGAGAAACGACAGCGCCCGACGAGCGCATCGTCGAGACGCCTCCCTTGGGCTTGGAACCGTTCTGGCTGCGCGAAATCGATTCGAACGCGGTCACCAGCCGATCGAGCGTCGCTTTCGAATCGCCAATAGTTACCAGGCAGATGATGCCGGTCAGATCGCTCATTTCCGGATTGATGCGATAGCGGTAGCGCAGCTCGTCTTCGACCTGGAATCCGGTCATTCCCAAACCGTGGACATCGATAACCAGCTTGGTCAGATCGTAGTAATTGACACCGAGCATGTCGGCATCGAGCACGGACACGCCGGGAATGCGTTGCAAGCGATAGCGGGCGTCCTCGGCGAGCTCGATGGCGATATCGAGCAGCTCACGACCCTGCGAGACCATCTGCCGCCGGCATCCGTCGATGGTGGCCAGAATGAACGTCGCCGGACTGGTGGTTTGTGCCATCCCTACCGTGCTCGCCACCCGCCCCGGGTTCACGCGCGGACCCTTGATATGCAGCACCGCACTTTGTGTGAAGGCGCCGAGCACTTTGTGCGTGCTGGCAACCGCTCCGTCCACTCCGCTGTCCATTGCGGACTGCGGCAGCGCCGGATGGAAGTGGAAGTGCGGCCCCCATGCCTCATCGACATAAACGGGAACATTGCGTTTATGCGCGACTTCGGCAATGGCTGCCAGATCGGACGACACGCCGCAAAATGAAGGACTGACGAGGATCACCATCTTCGCGTCGGGATGCTTGCGCAGCATCTCCTCGACATCGTGCGCCTCGATCCCGAGCCCGATGTCGAGTTTGGGGTGCAACCGTGGCGCGATGTAGACCGGTCGCGCTCCGCACTGGATCAACGCGACCATCATCGACTTGTGTATGTCACGCGCCACGATCACTTCATCGCCGGGCCGCAGGTGAGCGGTGAGAAAGGCGAGGTTACCGGTCGAGGATCCGTTAACCAAATAAAAGGTGCGGTCGGAGTTCCAGGCATCCGCCCCGAGCTCCTCTGCCAATCGCCAGGTATCGAAGTTGAAATGGATCGCGTCCGCGCCACCGCTGACCGGAATATCGCTGGCGAAGGCGTCGGAACCATAGAGCGCGACCAACTCCGGGTCCATGCCCTGGCCGAGTTTGTGACCTGGAGTGGCGAATGACGTCATGTTTTGCTGGCGGTAGGCGGAAATCCCCTCGATCAGGGGGGCGCGGCTGTGGTCCAGCCTGCCGTGCTCATCGACAATGCATGGCTCGAAAAACGGCGCCGCTGCTTCGACAGTGTGCGCTTTGTTCGCATTGCGGCGGCCGGTGGTGACAGTGGTTGCCATCGGTTCGAGAATGCCCCCTGAGCGTCTTCTACGTATCCGGGCAATTTTCGCTCATGAACGATGTCAGACATCAGGCTCAGGATGCACAATCTGAGCGCACGAAACTGTGCGAGACGCCTTATTTGGCGTGCGCCGATTGTTCGGAATACATGGAAACGCGCGCGCATCACGCAGCGACGTTTCACACCATCCGCCGTCCGTCATTCTACGATACGCGAAGGAACGCTTTCGCCGGGTCTACCCCCGTTCAAAATACCGGCGTCGCTCCCAATCGGTCACCGCTTGATCGAACGAGGCTTGCTCCAGCCTGGCGGCATGGAGATAGTGCCGCGCGGCGACTCCACCGAAGAGCAGCTCCGGCAGATGACTCCCTTCCCAGGCAGCAATTGCTTCGGAGAGAGATCCGGGCACGCGAGGATGGTCGATAGTCAGGTAGCCGTTTCCGGCGAATGGCTCACCGGGGTCGATCTGGTGTTCGATACCGTACAGCCCAAGAGCCAGCAGCGCGGCATACACCAGATAGGGATTGCTATCGCTCCCTGGGAAACGATTTTCGATGCGCAGGCTCGGCCCATGCCCGACGATTCGGAATCCACTGGTTCGGTTGTCCATTGCCCAAACCAGATAAACCGGAGCCCAGCTTGCGGAGGAAAAACGCTTGTACGAATTGATGTTGGGAGCAGTCAAGAGCGAAAGCGCTCGGGTTCCCTCCAACAGACCGCCGAGAAACCACCGCATGGTATCCGACATGGCGCCTGACTCTGTGGGAAAGAGGTTTTCACCAGTTGCCACCGACGCGAGCGAGCAATGCACATGCCCGCTGGATCCGGTCCAGCTGGCGTCGGGTTTCGCCATGAAGGTCACGGCCATTCCCTGCTGGATCGCCATCTCCTTGATGCCGTGCTTGAGCAACACCGTGCGGTCGGCTGCTTCGAGCGCGCTGCCGTAGTGAATATTGATCTCGTGCTGCGCGACCGCGGCTTCCCCCTTGCTGAACTCGATCGGCACGCCTGCCGCGGTCAGCTGGTTGCGAAGCAGGCGATAAAATGGTTCGTACTTGGTTCCCTGGAGGAGCTGGTAGTCTTCATTGAAGTCGCCGCCGAGTACGAAATTCTGGTAATCCTTCGATTTGATCGCGCGAAAGCTTTCGTCGAAGAGATAAAACTCGAGCTCGCTGGCCATGTTCGGTTCGAACCCAAGCTCCCGGCAGCGTGCGACTTGCTGCTTGAGCAATGTGCGAGGTGCAACGGGAATTTCTTCGCCCGTTGCTTCGTCGACCACATCTCCCAAGATCAGTGCGGTCCCTTCGAGCCAGGGAATACGCCGCGCCGTGTTCCAATCGGGACGCGAGAGATAATCTCCGTAACCTGCTTCCCAGGTCATCAGCTCGTATCCCTTGCGAGCTTCGAGCTCTATGTCCGTACCGAGGAGATAGGTACAAAAGTGCGTCCCATGATCCTTGGCATGTTCGAGGAAATACCAGCCGCTGACCCGCTTCCCGATTAGTCGACCTTGCATATCGCAGCTGGCAACGATGACTGTGTCGATCGCCCCGCTTTCGATCTCCGAAGCGAGCTCCT
>JBBQPB010000103.1:0-7042 GCA_038331435.1 Thermomicrobiales bacterium
TTCTTCCGGCGAACCGACCGGCGTAACTGGCCCACCACCGGAGAACTCGCCGGACACCATGGCAATTTCATCGCGCTCGTTCGGATAGCCCATGCTGAGGCGCATCATAAAACGGTCGATCTGCGCTTCGGGGAGCGGAAATGTGCCTTCCAGCTCGATGGGGTTCTGGGTCGCAACCACCAGAAAGGGCGCCGGGAGAGCGTGCGTCTCTCCTTCGATGGTGACGTTCCCTTCCTGCATTGCCTCCAGCAGGGCCGACTGGGTGCGAGGGGTGGCGCGGTTGATCTCATCCGCCACGACCACGTTGGCGAAAATCGGCCCTGGCCGGAAGCGGAACTCGGCGGCTCGCTGGTCGAAATAGGTAATACCGGTGACATCGCTTGGCAGCAGATCGGGCGTGAACTGAATACGTCGCGTGCTGCCGCCGAACGCCTGGGATATCGCGCGCGCCAGCGTGGTCTTTCCCACACCGGGCACGTCCTCGATCAGCACGTGCCCACCGGCCAACATGGCGGCCAGCAACAGCTCGGCGATTTCATCCTTGCCGATAACTGAGGTTCGGATCTCGCCCAGAATGCGTGCGGCCAGTTCGGCCACGGGGGCGATCCCGGTGTCCCTCGTCGTGGACATCGTTTGCATGTGGGCGTGCTCCTTCGTGGATAGGATTGTAGACGAGGCGCGAGGAGTAGAAGAACTCCCAGCTCCCAACTTCGAAAATGGTGATGGCCAGGAGCTAGGCTCCTGGCCATCACCTGCGGGAGAGGTAATGCGGGCAAGTTTGGAAGGGGTGCGGGTTACGGCTCGAACTCGAAGCCGGACCACTGGTAGGCGGTTCCGTTCGAGGGGAGGTCGTTCCCGCTGATTGTGAATTGACCGGTGAAGGGAGCCGCCACGCGGTTCCAGTTCCCACCGTCATTGGTTTGCCAGAGCGTCATGTGGATGTGCGGAACCTGGACGAAACCTTCGCCACCCTCTGGTGAGATGGTGCCGATGAAATCGCCTTGCTGGATGGCGTCGCCTGGTTCCCAACCGCGATCGACCGTCAGATGAAACATGGCAACGGCATAGCCATTGCCCATATTGATCGTGATGCCGCCCGACGATCGTTCGTACCAGCTTATCGTGCCGGAAACCGGGGCATAGGCGCGGATTCCGGCGGTCTGGCCATCCTGGCGGGCGATATCGAGCGAGTAAAGGTACTGCCAGGTGGAGCTGGTGTTCTGGTGGCTCGATCCGTTGTAGCCCTGAATCACTTCCCAGGCGCCGCCGGACACCGGCCAAACGATAGCGCCGCCAACCGGCGTGGGTCCGGGAGAAGTGAAGGTGATGTACGTGGACGACGCGTAACCGTTGGTCGAGCCATAGCGCACCGGGTAGAAGCCACTGGTGAGCGCGCCAGTGACGGTAATCTGCGACCCGTTCGGGATCACGAGCAAGACGGACGAGCTGGTGGACGCTCCTGAACGCATATTCAGGTTCGCGGTGGTCCAGGCCGTCCGGTCGACCGGGGTTGGTGAAGGGGTCGGACCAGAGCCGATCTGCAGATACGATGCAGAAGCGAAACCGCTGGTGCCGTTGTACGTAACGGGATAAAAGCCACTTTGCGCAACCCCGGTCACGATCACGGTCGCACCGATTGGGATCACCAGCAGGACCGCAAAGGTGGTGCCAGCACCGGAGCGGAGATTGAGGTTGGCGGTCGTGATTGCAGTTTGGGTCGAGGTGATCTGAATGAACTCGGCGGCGGCGTAACCGGCAGTGCCGTTGTAGTTCACCGGATAGAAGCCGCTCGTGAGCGCCCCGGTGATGGTGAGACTTGCTCCGGTCGGCATGAGCGCCAGCACCGAGAAACTGGTGCCGGGACCAGAGCGGAGATTGAGGGGCCCATCGGCCACGATCGCGGCGGTCGTGCCACCGGTGACCGAGACGTACTGGCTGGCCGACCAACCGGTCGTGCCGTTGTAGACGAGCTGGGTAAAGCCGTTCTGCACTGAACCGGTGGTATTGACCGTGGCGCCGTTCGGAATCACGAGCAGGACCGAAAAGCTGGTGCCAGCCCCTGAGCGAAGATTGACGTTGGCCGTCGTTGTAGCCGCCGCGGCAGGGCTGACCGCGGCATCGGCATTGACCAGATAGTCGGAAAGCATGTACCCCGGTTGGCCGGAGGCATCGACCTGGTACCAGACGGTGCCGTCGGTATCGTCGGTAAAGGGGCCGTCGAGCACGTCGACGATCGAGCTTTCTGACACGCTGGCCAGCACGTCACCGGCATACGACGGCTGGGCGCGCAGGTTGACGTTGTCGCCCTGGGCATCGCTGACTTGCGCTTGACCGCCGGCGACCAGATCGGTCGCGGCTCGAACATCGAGTTCGGTTGCGATGGGGACCGCCAATACGAGCAGGAGCGCAAGAATTCCCACGATCCGGCTGTGCCGGTTCGGCAACGCCGTCATCCGCCTTCCCTCCGTCACAACAACCCGCCGATCTGCAATTCGGCCCAGCAAAGGTCGTCGAGCGTTGTTCCGATTCGATACGCTCAGCCAAATACGACCGGATCACCGGTCGAAGGCGACGTGGCGGCTCTCCCGTCGTCAGACGGGCGGGGAAGAGCCAGTGTGCGGGGACACGTTCTCAGCGTATGTACACCAACCCTAGCGGACCGTTGGAATTGGTGTCTACCTGAACGGACGCCTAATTTCCGCTCGGAAGCGCGTCCAGGACCATGCATCGACTCGGGCGCTACACTTTTTCCCAACATTGCCGCGCGGGTTCGTCCCCGCCGCCGAAGGACATCACCATGAGCAAAGCAACCGCTGACCTGAACGTTACTGACATTTCGATGGATCTGGAGAAGGGCACCGAGCAGGTTCCCCTCGCTCCGGTGGTGTACACGCTGTCCGCGAACCTGAACGATGTGGCGCTGACCAAGAGCGTGGCCGCTGTGCTCGAGCTCGGTAAGAGCAAGATGCCGGTGGAAGTCGAGTTGGAAGGCGCGAAGTTCGTGCCGGGCGGCGCAGAGGTGACGGTGAATGCTGGCACTGGTCGCTTCCTGCGGGCCAAGGCAACGGCAGTTATCGGTATCACCGCGCACGATGACGATAAGGTGACCGTCGAGATCAAGGAGATCAAGGCGCTCGGGAAGCTGCCGATCGAATCGATTGTCGGGCCGATCCTCGACAAGGGGCTCGACAAGGCGACCGCCTATCCCGGCGTCGAACGAGACGCCTCTCGCAGCCGCACCCTGCGAGTCGATCCGAATGTCTTGCTGAAAAGCCAGGGCGTCCCGCTGCGTTTCGCCCAGCCGGGCGGCTGGACTGTTACGACCGCGGCGGATCTGCTGACAGCGGTGTTCACCGCGAAGTAACGCCCTGTCTCCCTACCGGGCAGGCTGGTGCGATGATCAGTAAAATTCCGGCATGCCCTACGATCCGAAACGGCGCCACCGTCGTTCGATCCGACTCCGGGGGTTCGATTACCGAACCCCCGGTTTGTCTGTCGTCACCATTTGCACCCAGCATAAATCGCATCTGATGGAAGACTTCGAGGAAAACCCGGGACGTTGGTTCGAGGATCCGTAGCGCTCCAATGGCTAACGCCTAGGAATCCTCTCGCCGGGTATGCCAGCTCGCTGAACCGCGGGCTGACCACCGGCCATAGGCATAGGTGACCTCAATCGGATAGCCAAATGCATCCGAGACATGCTGACTGGTGAGCACATTCGGAGCGGGGCCGATCGCGACGATCTCGCCGGCGCGCAGCAGCATGGCGTGGGTGGTGGATGGCGGTAGCTCTTCCAGGTGGTGCGAAACGAACACCGTGGCGAGCTCAGGTTTGGCATGCGCCATCGTGGCCAGGGCGGAGAGCAGCGCCTCGCGCGATGGCAGGTCGAGTCCGGTCGCTGGTTCGTCCAACAGGAGCAGGGGCGGATCGGGCATGAGCGCCCGCGCGATCCGCACGCGTTGCTTTTCCCCTTGAGAGAGCGTGGCAAATTCACGATCTCTCAGGTCGAGCGCTCCGACCAGCTCCAGTTGCTCTTTTGCCCGGACATAGTCGGTCTCGCCGATGCGGTCGGCCAAGACCCAGGCGGTACTGGTGGCGCCGGTGAGGACGACCTCTTCCACCGATTGCCAGTCGTGCACAGTTTGCGACGGACTGATATGCCCGATCTGTTCCCGCAATGCCCAGAGACTGATGGTTCCCAGTCGTTTGCCGAGCACGTCCGCCGTGCCTTTGCTCGGAAAACGCATCGCTCCAGCAATCGAGATCAAGGTTGATTTGCCCGATCCATTGGGACCGAGGAGCGCCCATTGCTCGCCCGGTTGTACGGTCCAGTCGATATGGTTGAGGACCTGCAACCCCCCGGGTAAAAAGAGGGAGATATCGTCCAGCACGAGCACGGGCGGGCGTTCGGTCATGAGAGAATTTGTTTTCCTTTCCTCAGCTTGAAGATTGCTTTTGCACGTTGCGAAAGATCAAACGGGCTTCCGGTTGCCCGCTTTCGTCGAGCACCAGTTCCCAGCCCTGCCGTTTCATGCGCTCGATCGTTTCCGGTTTGTCGCCAGGGCCGACCGAATCAAGATAAATCACGTAATGGTCGGGTCCGACATCGAGTCGCTCCGCTCCGACGAATTGGCTCATCTCCATCCAGGCAGCAATGAATGCCCGCGCCAAAGCGACCACGGGACGCTCGAGTCCGGTGTGTACCTGCGGCTCCCCGTTTGGGTTGCGGGTGGTGACGGCCGCGTCGGCTGGGGTGACCTGGGTTGCGCCGAGCGGGATGCTCACCTTCGCGCCCCAGCCCCGCTCTGCGCATGCAGCCACGATGGCACCGAGATCGAAGCCATCATCGGTCACCAGTGGCATGACCCCGGCGGCGGCAAGCGTGTGCCCCATGTCCGAATCCAGATCGATGATGGGGCGCTGATCGACCGCGCCGAGCGGTTCCGGATTGAGCGCCGACTGCAGGCGCAAGCGCAGCTCCCCCGCGGCCCAGGGTTCGACCGGAGATCCGTCCCACCCAACCGCGGGACGCGGACCCGCGGTCAGCGCGTGCAACAGCAGCCAGATCTCGTTGCGCGAGAGGACCAATCCGACTGGTTCATCACCCCATTGCATCAGGCGCTTTCCTTGATTGCTTGTTTTTGCAGCAGCACCGCGCGCACTTCTTCCATGATCTCGCGCTGAAACCGATCCTTGGAGAATCTCTCGGCGTTCGCACGGGCTTTTGCGGGACTCCAGTCGATCTTGTCGAAACGGCGGATCGCGTCCATCAGCGATTCCGCGGTGCGCTCATGAAAGAAAACTCCGGTTTCGCCGGGGATCACCGATTCGAGCGCGCCACCGGCTCCAAATGCAATGACTGGCCGCCCGGCGGCTTGCGCTTCTACCGCGGAGATGCCGAAATCTTCCGATCCGGCCAGGATAAAACCCCGGCAGCGGGCCATCAACTCCTGTACCGCATCGTCTTCGAGTCGACCCAGGAGCTCGACGGTTGGTCCCGCCAGCGTGCGCAGCTCGTTTTCCGACCGGCCCGTGCCAACTACTTTCAAGGGAACGCCGTATCGCGTACAGGCGCGGACCGCCAGATCGACTCGTTTGTGCGGTACCAACCGGGGGACGACCAGAAACCAGTTTTCTGGCGGGATCGTGGGATCGAACGCCGGCAAATCGACCGGCGGATAGATCACCGTGGCATGCCGCCGATACGTGCGCTCGATGCGTGCTGCAACATTGCGCGAATTGGCGATAAAGCGATCGACTCGTTCGGCGGCCCTCCGATCGGAGCGGCGCAATCCGCCAAAGATCGCGTGCATGACATGGCGCACGCCGGGCGGCAGGGCGGCCGGTTCCAGGTAGTCGCGGTCGCCATACAGAAATCGGGCTGGGCTATGACAATAGCAAAGCAAACCGGTCGTGGGCGCCACCGGAACATGATGCGCCCAAGCACTCGAATCGACGATGACGATGTCGAGATCGCGCAGGTCGGCTTCGAAGCGGCGGAAGATCGCGGGGTAGATCGGAATCATCGCTCGGTGATACGACGCCGCGCCGGGAAGTTTGGCAATGGCGCTTTCACGCACATCCCAGTGCTGGGTGACTTCGGGGAGTGAAGACGGATCGGCAATCGAGCAAAAGATCGGCGCTGCCGGAAACAGCTCGTGCAGCGCCACCAGCACGCGTTCCGCTCCGCCGAACTGGGTCAAATAGTCGTGCACCAATCCAACCCGCAACGATTCCGAGCCGGCAAGTCGCGGCATGACCGGCGGCACTATCGCGGTTTGCATGCGTGTGGGACAGGGGTCGGAGCCGAATCGTTCATCTTTGCAAGTATCGCACCCCGCTCCACACGCTCAGTTGTTGTCATTTCGCCGCTATCGAGCAGGAACCCGTTGGCTCCGGTGGTTGAGATGTGACAAATTGCTCGCATTTCAATCCACGTTGGTTCCAAGCTCACGTTATGATTGAATTTGTTCGTAACGCGCATTAAGATGTCGCTGCACAGCCCACTGCAATACCATTTCTGGCGTCATCGTCCGGTCAGCTTTTGGCCGGGAGGTTGAGTTTTGGATCTTACACTTCACAACCTGACCGCAATGGCGCGCCGCTGGTGGTGGCTGCTTGTGCTGACTCCGCTAGTGGCCGGCACGGTGGCGTTCGCGCAAGTTTCACGGCAGCAAGAGCTTTACAGCGCATCGTCGACGGTCGAGATCAATCCCCCCACCATGGGGACCGATCAATTCACCTACTACGACGGCAGTATTGTCGCGACCTATCAGGCGCTTATCACGACCTCAGCGGTCCTCCAGCCGGTCATCGACGATCTCGGCCTTCCGCTGACCGTGGACGAGTTGCGCGGCAAGATCACGACCGCGCCAATCGCCAGCACACGGCTGATGCGCATCGCGGTTTCCGATCCCAATCCAGAGACCGCGGCCGTGCTGGCCAATGCCATCGCCACCGAATTTCAGAGCTTCGCACAAGCACGCTCCAAGGAGTTGTCGGGACCCTATCGCGAAGCGCTCAATCAACAAATTGCTTCTAC
>JBBQPB010000104.1:0-6991 GCA_038331435.1 Thermomicrobiales bacterium
TCGTCCACGATGGTTGGGTGAGTCAAGCGATCGAGCGAATGTAGAGCCTCAGGATCGGAAAAGACGATCGTTCTCAGCTCCGGGCGGTTGAGGGAGCCATCCGCGTTGACGACCTGATCGCCGAACACGGCCGCAAGTCGCTGCACCAGCTCCGATCCTGGTCCGGTCAAGTCCCGATACACCAGATCGCCGTCGATGATCGTGGCCCCAAGCGCCTCGAGCTCCATCATGACCGCAGTTTTACCGCAGGCGATATTGCCCGTTACGCCGATCAAATAGGGACGGGTCACGAAACGGCTACTTGCTCGAGCAGTTGCTGGAGATCGGCATTGGCACTTTCCCACGACTCGTATGCCAGTTCCAATTGCATTTGCGTCGTGTCAAAACGATCACTCAAATCGGCCATCTTCTCGAAGTCCTGGTCCACCTCGGCGATCGTCAGCGCGTCACTGATCTCGTTCAAGCGGCTTTCCAGTTTTGAGATCTCGCGTTCGGAATGAGCAATGGCTTTCCGCACCGCACTTTCCGAGCGAGAGTCCTTCGGTCGGATCGGCGCTGCAAGTTTGGGTGCTTCTCTGACAGGTACCGGTTTGGCAGGTTGCTGAAACGCAACACCAGCTTTCTTGCGCTGGTAGTCAGAGTAGTTCCCAAGGAACTGCACGACCTTTCCGTCTTCGACAATCCACAGCCGGGTTGCCAGCTTGTCGATGAAGTAGCGGTCATGGGAGACGAAGAGCAGGGTGCCGGGGAACCCGGAGAGCATCTCTTCCAGGGATTCGCGCGCCGAGACATCGAGGTGGTTAGTTGGCTCGTCGAGCACCAGAAAGTTTGCGCGTTGCAGAAGGAGCAACCCGAGTGCCAGCCGCGACCGCTCGCCGCCAGAGAGTGCCCCGATCGGTTTGAACACATCGTCGTCCGAAAAGAGAAAGCGTCCGAGGAAGGTGCGTGCCGATTCCTCGCCCATCGGCTGGGCCTCGAGCACGATAGAAAGAGGCGTGCCGGTCGGCGGCAACTGTTCGTGCGATTGCGCGTAATAGCCGACCTGGGCGTTTGTACCGAACTCAAAATGGCCCTTCAGGATTGGGATCTCTCCCATCAAGGTACGGAGCAGGGTGGTTTTGCCGCCGCCATTCGGACCGATCAAGGCGACGCGGTCGCCCCGCTCGATCATGAGCTCCGGGGTCTTGACCATGATGTCCTGTTCATCGAGATTGCCGCGGAGCTTGTTGGCATAGCCCACGGTCAGCTGTGAGGTGCGCAAAACGTTCTCGCCACTCCGGGTAACCGGCGTGATGTTGATACTGAGCTCTTGATGCGCCCGGGGACGCTCGATGCGCTCCAGGCGGTCGAGCCGGGTTTGCCGTCCCCGCGCCTCACGCGATCGCTGCCCGGCCCGGAACCGCCGAATGAAATCCTCGGTCTTCTCGATATATTCCTGTTGCTCCTCGTACTCCTTCCAATGCCGGGCAATGCGCTCTTCACGCAGCTTGAGATAGCCGGCATACGGCGCTGGATAGTCCTCCACGCGCCCGAAGGAGAGATCGAGAGTGCGGGTGGTCACCCTGTCGAGGAAATACCGGTCGTGGGAAACGACCAGGCAGGCGCCCCCCCAGCCGCGAAGAAAATCCTCCAACCAATCGAGCATCACGAGATCGAGATGGTTGGTCGGTTCGTCGAGCAGGAGAAGATCGGGATCGGCCAGGAGTGCTTTGGCGAGCGCCACGCGGGTTTTCTGACCGCCGCTTAGCTGCTTCACAGGCTGCTCCAATTGGTCGTCGTCGAAGCCGAGACCGGAGAGCACTGCCTCGGTACGATGCTCCATCTCGAAACCGCCGTGGGTTTCGAAGCGTTGTTGCAGCTGGGCGTACTCTTCGATAAGCGCCTCGAACGAATCGCCATCGACCACACCCATGAGATGTTCGAGCTCGCGCATACGGTCGGCCGCGGCCATGACCGGGGCGAACGCTTCCTGGGCTTCCTCCAGCACGGTACGGTCGGAGTCGAACCTGGCTTCCTGGGGAAGATAGGTGACGCGGGCGCCATCCGATTTGACGACAAGGCCGTCGCTTTGTTCCTCGATTCCGGCAATGATGCGCAGCACGGTCGATTTCCCCGCACCGTTCACACCGACCAGGGCGACATGCTCCCGCTCTGCGACCTGAAACGAGATACCGGAGAAGATCTTTTCGCTTCCAAAGCGCTTGGCGAGACTCTGAACAGAAAGAATTGTCGGACTAGGGGGCATCGATCGTACCTGGGAACATGAATCGGAATCGACTATCAGCCAGAGAGTATACAAAGGCGCATTTGCAAGCTCGCTCCGCTTGTGTGCGCAGCCGCCCAAACGTAGACTCACGCGGGTTGCATTTGAACGCCTCTCGAACAGCAAGGACTGCCCATGCTTTGGCCCGAACTTACCCACCGCAATGGTGACGGCGAACTGGTCATCGGCGGAATCTCCACCATTGCACTGGCCGAGGAATTCGGAACCCCGCTGTATGTCTTCGATGAGGCAACTCTGCGCCAGCGTGCCCGGATCGCGGTTGCGGCTGCGTACGCAGGCGGTCCGGGAAGCCGGGCGGTGTTCGCGTCAAAAGCGCTGGAGATTCCCGTCATTCTGGCAATGCTGGCGGAAGAGGGGCTGGGGATCGATGTCGTTTCCGGTGGGGAGCTCTATGTCGCACTGCAAAGCGGTATCGACCCGAGCGTGATCACCTTCCATGGCAACAACAAGAGCGCGCAGGAGCTGCAAGAAGCAATCGACGCGGGTATCGAGCTCATCGCCGTCGATAACCTGTATGAGCTCGCTTTGCTGGCCGGGTTGACCGAGGGGCGGGAACATCCGGTTCCGATACTCCTGCGGGTGAATCCCGGCATCGACGTGCATACGCACGACAAGATCGCCACCGGCGTGCTCGACTCGAAGTTCGGGTTTCCATTGTGGAATGAAGATGCGGCGGTTGCGGTGGCCCGGGCATTGGAAATTCCGGGAATAGCGCTCAAGGGTTTCCATTGCCATTTGGGTTCGCAGCTGTTCGACGAACAGGTAGCGGTCCTCGCGATTGAAAAGATCGTCGCGTTTGCCGCCGACATGCGCCGGGAACACGGAATCGAGTTCGCGATCATCTCACCTGGTGGCGGCATGGGCATTTCATACCTGGAGGGGATGCCAGAAATGGACATTGCCGCATGGATGGGTGTCACTGCCGATGCGCTCGAGCGACGCTGTGCCCTGGCGAAGATGCCGCAACCGGCCCTGGTGTTCGAACCGGGTCGTTGGATTGTCGGACCTTCGGGTGTGGCGCTTTACCGTGTCGGGTCCCGGCGGGATATCGACGGTGTGCGGAGCTATGTTTCGGTCGATGGCGGTATGGCCGACAACATCCGGCCAACGTTGTATGACGCGTCGTATACCGCTGAACTCGCCAATCGGGTTGGAGACGGATCGGAAACGGTCACGATTGCGGGGAAATATTGCGAATCGGGAGATGTCCTGATTCGCGACATCGCGCTTCCCAGACTGGAGCCAGGCGATCTGCTGGCCGTACCGGGAGCCGGCGCCTATTGCATTCCGATGGCGAGCAATTACAATCTCGCGCTCAAGCCAGCGGTTGTGATCGTCTCCGACGGACAGGCGACACTCATCCGCCGGCGTGAGACGTATGCCGACCTGCTGACACTCGATGTTCGACCTGCCGGCGATTGATTCGACGCCTGTAACTAATTTGCACCCACTTAGAATTGGTAGTAGCGTTTGCTATTCCCTTCTGACCTATGCTGGAGGATCGAGCGACTGAACCGCGCCGTAGCGTCCAATCTCCCCGAGCGAGCCAGCTAGCGTCCGGAGCCCCAGATGTCGAATCGCACGCCGCAAGACGAACCTTCAGAAGAGAAAGACCCAACGATGTGGGCCAACGCCAATGGCCCACATCCAGCCTCGAATGGTTCTGTCGACGATTTCATCGACTCCGCTCCGATGAACGGAAACGATGCCGATCGAAGTTCGGGCGAAGAATTTTTGCTGGCACTCGATGGCAAGACCAATGAAGCGCTCTTTCTCGAAGCAATCATCGAGGCTGTCGACTCAGACCCGAGTCTGACAAGCGCGATCGAGCCGATGGCCGGAGTCGACTCCCCGACTGATTTCGATGACGATATTGTCGAAGCGTTCGAAATCGAGATCGTACCGGTCAATTTCGACGTTGGCCCTTCCAATCTGGACGACTCGGTTCGCATGTACTTGCGTGAAATCGGTCAGGTCAAACTGCTCGACGCTGCGCGCGAAATCGAACTCGCCTCAGCGATGGAGCGTGGTTCGTATTTGGCGCAACGTCGATCCCAGCTCACCGACGATTTCGGGGAGTCGCCTTTGGCTGATGTGCTGGGCCGGGCGTTGTTTCATTCCTTTCAGCAGGGCTGGCCGCATATCGAGAGCCTTTATGCACGGGCGTATGGCGATGATGAGAACCTGCATAAGGACGCGATGCTGAAGTCGGTCCTGCCACTTAGTCAGGTACCGAGTGAGCACGTCAAGGTCATCACCGGGAAGTATGAGCTTTCGCCTGAAGAGCTGGAAGGCGCGATCCGCCAACGTTTCGTCGAGTGGGAGCTCTTCCCCGCCGTCTTGCAGAGCGAATGCCGGTTGCGCCACCAATGGCCCGCGGCGGAACTGGTCGATCAAATATTCCGGGAGCGGTCGAGCCGACTGGAAGGCGCCTGGCACCGCACGATCGATTCCGGCGAACGCGCGAAAATCGCACTGACCGAGGCGAACTTGCGCCTCGTGGTGTCGGTTGCCAAGCGCTATTCGCAACGCGGAATGAGCATGCTCGATCTCATTCAGGAGGGAAACCTGGGGCTTATTCGGGCAGTCGAAAAGTTCGACTACCACAAAGGCTTCAAGTTCAGCACCTATGCCACCTGGTGGATCCGGCAAGCGATCACCCGAGCTATTGCCGATCAGGCACGAACGATTCGAATTCCGGTTCACATGGTGGAGACGATCAACCGGGTGATCCGCAAGAGTCGCCAGCTTCAGCAGGAGCTTGGACGCGAACCAACCTCAGAGGAGATTGGTGACGCCCTGGAAATGACGCCTGACCGGGTGCGTGAGATCCTCAAGATCAGCCAGGACCCGGTTTCGCTAGAGATGCCAGTCGGCGAAGAGGAGGACAGCAGCCTCGGCGACTTCATCGAGGATCTGAAAGCACCGGCGCCACCCGATATCGCCAGCAATGAGGATCTCAAGATGCGGGTCAAGGATGCGCTGGGCACCCTCTCGACCCGGGAGCGGGACGTGATCATGATGCGATTCGGGATGGTCGACGAGCGGCCGCGCACGCTGGAAGAAGTAGGTCGCGAGTTCAACGTCACCCGTGAGCGCATTCGCCAGATCGAGGCAAAGGCGCTGCGGAAGCTCCGCCATCCAAGCCGCGCCAAAACGCTCAAGGACTTCCTGGAGTAAGCGACGGTTCTCGATTGCAACTCGCGTATGCTTGTCAGGTTCGCTCCATCCGAGGACGAACCTGATTTCGTTTCACTGAAAGATCGCCTCCCGTGCTCATCGATCGCGCCAAAATTCATGTCAAGTCAGGGGACGGCGGAAACGGTTCGATGTCGTTTCGGCGGGAAAAATACGCACCCAAAGGGGGACCCGACGGTGGCGATGGGGGCCGCGGCGGCGACATCGTGATCAAAGTTTCGCCAAATATCACGAGCTTGATCGAATTCCAGTACAACCAGAAATTCGCGGCTGTGAGCGGTGGCCAGGGACTCGGCCGGCAAATGACCGGAAAGTCGGCGCGCCGCCTCGTCATCAACGTTCCTCCCGGCACAGTTGTCTGGGACGACGACACGGATGAGATCATCGCTGATCTCACCGAAGAGGGCGAGATCTTCAGGGTAGCGCGTGGTGGGCGTGGCGGTCTGGGAAATGTTCACTTCAAGACCTCGACCCGGCAGGCGCCGCGCATTGCCGAGCTTGGCGAACCAGGGCAGGAACGCAACCTGCGGTTGGAGCTGCGGCTAATCGCAGATGTTGGGCTGGTTGGACTGCCGAACGCCGGCAAGTCGACCCTGCTCGCTGCGTCTACCCGTGCGACTCCCAAGATCGCCGACTATCCCTTCACCACCCTCGAACCGAATCTCGGTGTGGTGCAAGTTGGCGGCCGGAATGGCCCCGCCTTTGTCATGGCAGATATTCCCGGTTTGATCGAAGGGGCCGCGGAAGGCACAGGGCTTGGACACGACTTTCTGCGGCATATCTCTCGCACCGCGGTACTGATTCATGTGCTCGATGCCTCCGGTGGCCTGGAAGGTCGCGACCCGATGGCCGACTTCGACACAATCGACAATGAGCTACGTTCCTACGATCCCGAACTGGCCAACCGGCCGATGCTGGTCGCGCTGAATAAATCTGACCTCACCGAAGCTCAGGATCGAATGCCCGAGCTCGAGGCTGCGATTCATGCTCGCGGGTGGAGGACGTTCCGTATCTCAGCCGCCACCGGTCAGGGTGTGCCGCGGTTGCTTGAAGTCACCGACGTGACTGTTCGTGAAGAACGCGAACGGGCGATTCAGGAGCAGAAGCCGCAGGAGCGGCGCGTGTACACGCTGGGCGAGGCTGACGAACGAACATTCACGGTCGAGCGTACCGGGGAAACCGCGTTCACCGTGACAGGCATCGCCATCGAGCGGCTGACAAAGATGACCAATTTCGACTTGATGGATGCGGTCGAGCGTTATCAGCGCGTGCTCGAACGGAGCGGTATATCGGACGAGCTTGAAAAACAGGGCGTCGAACCAGGCGATGTCGTGTCTATCGCAGGGCATGAGCTGAGCTGGGGCGAAGAGTTCGAGCTGGAAGAGCTGCCCGACCGCCGCTCCGCCAAAGAGCGGCGTCACGGACCGCAAACGGCGCCTGACGATCTCGCCGGCAAATCGCTTGACTTCTTCGATCTGGATGACGAGAACTACGAACCTAAAGACGAGG
>JBBQPB010000105.1:0-6964 GCA_038331435.1 Thermomicrobiales bacterium
AACGGCTTCCTCGACGCTCGACGGCCGTACGTACTCAAATTGCTGTGGGTACACGTTACGCTCACCTTTCCTTGTTGGGATCGACGGCGGTCTCGCCGTATCCAGTACGTGTTTAGCTTGCCTGTTTGATTGCCGCCCAGATCCGTTCCGGGGTCATCGGCATTTGAATGTTGCTTACTCCGAGATGTCTGACTGCATCGACGACGGCGTTTCCGACTGCGGGTGTCGAAGCAATGGTACCTGCCTCTCCCGCGCCTTTTGCTCCCATTGGGTTGACCGGGCTCGGAGTGACCGTACTATCCAGGTCGTACCAGGGAACCTGACTGGCCTTCGGAATTGCGTAGTCGGCCAACGATCCGGTCAGGAGCTGACCGTCATCGTTGTAATACGCACCCTCATAGAGCGCCTGCGACAGCCCTTGGGCGATACCGCCATGCAACTGCCCTCCGACGATCAATGGGTTGATGACGTTGCCGACATCGTCCACGGCAAGATACTTGACGACTTCGACCTCTCCCGATTCCTTGTCCACTTCGACCACACAAACATGTGTTCCAAAGGGGAACGTGCAATTGGGAGGATCGTAGTAGGTCGTCTCGTCGAGGAATGGCTCCATTCCTTCCGGAAGGTCGTAGGCAACATGCGCCGCCAGTGCCACTTCCTGAATCGTTTTGGCGGCGTCCGGAGATCCTTTGACGTAAACCTTGCCATTTTCGAATTCGACATCTTGCGCGGACGCTTCCAGCATGTGCGCGCCAAGTCTTTTGACCTTGTCGATAACCTTGTCGGTGGTCTTGAAAATCGCGGTGCCACCGACCGTCAGCGAGCGACTACCGTATGAGCCGAAGCCAAACGGCGTTCCCAATGTGTCAGAGTGCTGGATCTGAATATCGTCGTAGGGAATGCCGAGCTTGTCCGACACCAACTGGGCGAACGTCGTCTCATGTCCCTGCCCGTGCGGCAATGAGCCCGTCGTGACCACGGTTTTGCCCGTGAGTTGAACCCGGATATTTGCGCTCTCCCAGAGACCGGCGCCCCAGCCTTCTCCGCTCAGGCCGATCCACTTGGAGGGTGCTACCCCGCAGACCTCGACATAGGACGAAAGCCCGATCCCCAGGAGCTTCTGCTCGCCGGCATCGATGCGGCGTTGCTGCTCTGCACGGAGATCATGGTAGCCAGAGAGTGCCAGCGCTTTGTCCAGCGCACCCTCGTAGTTCCCAGAATCGTACGGCAGCATGCCGATGCCGGTGTCGTAGGGGAATTCGTCGGGCTGGATGAAATTCTTGCGGCGTACTTCCGCCGGATCGACTCCGGTAGCCGCCGCGACCGCATCGCACACCCGTTCGATTGCATACGCTGCTTCTGGCCGACCCGCGCCGCGGTAGGCGTCCACCATGGCGGTGTTGGTATAGACCGCCGTGACATCGACCCGAATGCTCGGGATCTTGTAGCAGCCCGCGATCATTCGACCGTAGAGCGTGGTTGGGATTCCCGCAGCAATGGTCGAAAAATAGGCGCCGATATTGGCCCACGTTTTCACCTTGAGCGCGGTAATAAGTCCATCGCTCGACGCGCCGACCTCGATATCGGTAATGTGGTCGCGACCGTGTGTGGTCGAAACGTAGTTCTCGATTCGGTCCTCGAAGAACTTGATCGGGCGTCCACCCAGCTTCTTCGAGATCGCCATTGTCAGCGGCATGTCGTAATAGCAGAAGATCTTTGCGCCGAACCCGCCACCAATATCCGGTGAGATTGTACGGATCTTTTGCTCAGGGATACCCATCACAAACGCCGCGATGAGCAAACGCATGACATGCGGCGCTTGAGACGTGATCCAGAGGGTGTAATCCCCCGTACCAGGATCGTACCGGGCAATCGAACCGCGCGGCTCGATCGGTGTGGGAATCAGGCGCTGGTTGATGATGTGCAAACTGGTGGTGACATCGGAATCGGCCAAAGCCCGATCGACAACATCAGCGTCTTTCCCACACGCCCATTCGAACACAATGTTGTTTGGGGCTTCTTCGTGGAGCTGTGGTGCGCCGGGCTGAGTCGCCTTTACCGCGTCTACGACAACGGGAAGCTCCTCGTACTCGACGATGACCGCCTCAGCCGCATCGCGAGCCAGGTACTGGTTTTCCGCCACCACCACAGCAACCGGGTCACCCGCCAGATGCACTTCTTCGACCGCCAGCACCCGCGGGGTCACGGTATGGTTCGTGACGCCTCCGGCCTGCCAGGCGGCCGGCAGGGGGTTCAGCTCCATGAAATCGCTACCGGTGTACGCGGCAACGACCCCGGGCATAGCCAGCGCCGGGGCGATATCGATACGCTTGATCTTTGCATGGGCAAACGGCGACCGTACCAGCCCAATGTGCAACATTCCCGGCAGCCGCAGGTCATCGATGAACTGCCCGGCCCCGGAAATCAGACGTGGATCCTCACGTCGCTTGATCGCTTTGCCAACCATCTTCTCAGGCGCGTCGACGGATGCAACCATCGCTGAACCTCCTTGTCAGGTATCCGTATGCGGGAGCACACCTGCGCCGGCGCCTCCGCACGTTTTAAGATGCGTCGTTCCGAGGTCTAGCCCTTCTTCGCGGCGTATTGGATGGCCTTCACGATGTTCTGGTACCCAGTGCAGCGGCACAGGTTGCCTTCGAGCGAGTGGCGAATTTCTTCTTCCGTCGGATTTGGATTGGTTTCCAGGAAGGCCGAAGCCGCCATGATCATGCCCGGCGTGCAGAAGCCGCATTGCAGGCCATGTTCTTCCCAGAATCCTTCTTGCATCGCACTGAGCTCGCCATCCTTGGCGACACCCTCGATGGTGGTAATGGTGGTGCCATCCGCTTGCGCGGTAAAGACCGTGCAGCTCTTGACCGACTTGCCATCGATGTGAATCGTGCACGCACCGCAGGAGCTTGTGTCGCATCCAACGTGGGTACCGGTCAGTCCCAGGGTTTCTCGAATGAAATGAACGAGCAGCTGCCGCGGCTCGACCTCGGCGTGGTGTTCGACCCCGTTGACCGTGATATCAACTGGAACCACACTCTGCGCTACCGCCGTTGACATAGGTGAACTGCTCCTTTCGAAATCATCGGAAACTCCGTCATTCCCGATGTTCCTTCATACGGTCATCACCGTTACCACTGCTCGACCCGACCATTCGAAGTCATGCGACCCGCGGGTTCACCCCGCGTTCGCCACGAGCGAAGGTTTCTTCGCTCGTGACAGCAGCACCGTGTAGTGATGTGAGTATATCCCGGTTCCGTGTAGACACGAATGGGAGAAGAGATGATGACGAATTTGCATTTCACCGCTGTGCTAGGCTACCCGCCAATCTGCGACATCGACGCGTCGCACACGCATCCACCGCGACGAAGGCGAGATGGCATCGACCGAGCAGGCGAGAACGAGCGGCTCTGCTCCGGCGCCTGATGAGGGGACCTTTACAGTCCTTCGTCTCAATCCGGCGTTTCGCCGCCTTTGGTTCTCGACAGTCTCCTCCAGCCTCGGCCAGTGGATGCAGTCCACCGCAATCGGCTGGCTTGCGCTGGAGCTATCGAACAAGTCCTCTTTTGTCGGTCTGGTTGCGTTTGCCGCCGGCATCCCATTCCTTTTCGTGTCCATTCCCGGCGGACTGTTGCTCGACAGGTACGACCGCCGCAAGATCCTGATCATCTGCCAGGCAATCGCGGCAGTATGCGCGGTGCTCCTTTCGATCGATGTCTTTACCGGATTGGTACAGACATGGCATCTGCTGCTCTTTGCCTTGGTCAATGGCTCGCTTCAGGCCATCATGAACCCGGCCCAGCAAGCGATCGTACCTTCACTGGTCTCCCGAGCACGACTCACCAACGGCATCGCCCTGATGAGCACGGGGCAAAATATGATGCGCGTAGTGGGGCCATCGGTGGCGGGCGCCATCATCGGGTTCGCGGGTACCGGGGCGGCTTTCTTTTGCCAGTCAATTGCGCTGGTGATCGCGCTTGTCACGTTGGTCACCACGCGCTTTCCAGAAACGGCGACCAGACGCGCTGTAGCCTCACTGGGATCGGTGTTCGATGGCGCGCGAATCGTTTGGCATCGCCGAGATCTGCGCGCCATCGTCACGATGATTTCCATCACCATCTTGCTGGTCTTCCCGTATCTCTCGTTTCTGTCCGTTTTCGCGCGGGATGTCCTCGATATCGGCCCTGAAGGACTGGGCATCCTGATGGCAGCGTCAGGCGGGGGAGCGGTGCTTGGATCGATTTACGTTGCGTCACGCAAACAGCAGCCGCGCGGCCGGGGTTTCATTGCGACGGGAATTGTCTACGGCACCGTCATCGCTGCGTTTGCCTTTGCTCCCAATTTGTTTGTCGCGGTACTTTTTCTGATCGTGGCCGGGTTCCTGGGATCGGCCTATGTCAGCTCCGTGAACGCCGCCTTGCAATATCGCATTACCGATGACATGCGCGGTCGAGTGATGTCCATCTACATGCTTACGTGGGGATTCACTCCGATCGGCGCTATCGTCATCGGGGCAATCGCGTCGAACGCGGGTATGGCCATCACGATTGCAGCGTCGGCGTTTCTCGGAAATGCGCTGCTACTCGCGCTCTACCTGCTCGATCCCTACATCCGGGAACTCTGAGGCGCCCAGCCGCTCAACGATGCGTGTGGTTTCCACACGGGCGTAGGGTGAAATCTGCGCCACGATCGCGCGAATCTGCCCAATCTGACGATCTAAATTGCCTTGGCCCGGTTCGATTGACCCGATCTCTTCCAGCACTTGATCGTGCACCCAACGTTGGAGCGCCTTTCTCACACGGTTGAGCGATGGAGCTTCGACATCTATTGCGGCAGCGTCGGCAACGACCCACTCGCGTAGCTCGCGGTTGGGCAGCGGCAAGGCGGATGCCTGGTTGACGGCGCTGCGATCAGCGCGCACCTGCTCGGCATCGAGCGCCCAGCGGCTCACAAGCTCATACGCCGAACGGCTTTCGGGAGCACGCGCAGCAATTTCAGTGTCGACCGCGGCAAAGTCGGGGCCTCTGGCGGAATGGGGGCCAAAGAGGGGACGATTCATGTCATACCAGCTCGCGCCGGCAGCGCTGGAGAGCCGCACGTAATACAACCCGAGCAGCAGCTCACGTTCTGCCAGTTGGCGTAAATCGTCGAGTTCGGCCATGCGCATGCGCGCGAGATTGCCTGGAATCTTCGCGGTTAGCTCGGTGGCGGATGATTCCAACAGGATCACTTCCGCAGGCTTCACCGTCGCCCGGGTAATTCCCCGCCCTCCTGAGAGCACATACGCGGTCATGGCGCTCTGCGGTGCAAAGAAGAGGCCCGGCAGGATCGTTCCATTCAGGTGCCAGTCGCCCAGTAAATCCGTATAAGCCGGACCCACCTCGGCAAGGGCGCTCAGCATCTCGACGCTGACCTGTTTGCTCCGCGCGGTCTCGATCGAGAACTTGGCGTCGGCGGCCTGCATTGTCAGTTCGCCATCTCGCCGGCCAAGCAGCACAAAATCGGGATTTTGCAACGAGCGTTTGGAAGCGGCATGCGCCACGTGGGGCATGGAGTCGAGTCGTATGACGTGTCCGACGATATGCGCATCGGCACCGGGAATTCCGACCGCGGTGCCAATGAGCGAGTCGATGTGGTCCGAAACGATATCGCTCCAACACCCCCCTATTGCGCCACTGGAACCACCCAAATCGGCAAGGCCCATCAGGCGACGATCCAGCAGCGCCCTGATCAGCGAGCCTCCGGGAAGCACGCTGGAACGAAGATCGCCTGCGGTGTTCGGTTTGGTCGCGAACGTCACGGGTGTAATCGACTCGATTCACGGAACGGATCGAATGTGGTGAAAGAATAGCAACCTGCCGCCGCACTTCCGTAGAATAGGCGGCTGCGGTGAATCCGTACGGTTGTCATAGTGTTCGCGGATCGATTCCGTCGGCCCGCTGAGTCAGGAGTTTGTATACATGGTAGCGGTTCAACCGAACCCTTCCGCCACGACCGCTGCCGCCACCGGCGCTCAGCTTGTCGTGGCAGCCCTCGAGGCACACGGTGTCGATACGGTCTTTGGCATTCCCGGAGTGCACACCCTGGCGCTTTACGACGCGCTGGGAGAGTCGTCGCTGCGTCACGTGCTCGCCCGGCATGAGCAGGGCGTCGGATTTATGGCCGATGGATACGCCCGGGCAACCGGAAAACCTGGAGTGGCGGTGGTCATCACTGGGCCAGGGGTGACCAATATCGCCACTGCGGTGGGCGAGGCCTACACCGATTCGACTCCGATGTTGGTGATCTCCTCAAATGTCGAAAGCCCTTATCTCGACGATATGCGCGGGAATTTACATGATCTCAAGGACCAGCTAGCGGTCATGAAAGCGGTCACCAAATGGAACGCACGTGTGACCGATGCGAACGATGTCACCGGGGTCATGGCCGAGGCGTTTGACCAGCTCGAATCGGGCCGGCCGCTTCCCGTGCATGTCGAGATTCCGCTCGATGTGCTCGATCATCGCGCGGAGGGCAATCCGATTCCGCGTGAACCCTTCATCGTCGTTCCCGAACCAACCGAAGAGAAGATCGAGAAAGCTGTGGCGATGTTGGCGAGCGCCAGCCGGCCATTGATTTACGCCGGCGGTGGCGCAATCTCATCCGGTGCGGCCCCATTCGTGTTGCAATTGGCCGAGCGGCTGAACGCCCCGGTTCTGACGTCGATCATGGGCAAGGGCGCCCTTCCTGAGGACCATCCGCTTTCACTGGGCTGCCTGTGGTCGGCCGGAAATGTGGTCGACGATTACCTGAAGCAGGCCGATGTGGTGATCGTGATCGGGTCGAAGCTCGGTGCCCAGGCGACGCAGATGTTCCAGATGTCGTTGCCGGAAAATCTCATTCGTATCGATATCGATCCCCATGAGATGCACCTGAACGCGCAGCCATCCACTCCACTTCTGGGAGACGCCGC
>JBBQPB010000106.1:0-6897 GCA_038331435.1 Thermomicrobiales bacterium
GGGTGCGCAGTTTCCGGGGCGCTGTAATCGAATGGATCGTACGCTCGCTCGATCTTCGGACGTGCCAGCCGTCCGTAAGCACCCGAGATCTCACGAAGCCCTCGCGCCAGCCCGTCATTCAGTTGATGGGAGAGGTACCGCCATTTCCAGTTTCCCATCGCAGTACCGGGGCGGTTCATGCGGGCTTCATCACCCAGCCGCATCACATCCTGCAACGGCACGATTGCCATGTCGGCAACCGACTCGAATGCGAGGCGAATGAAATCCCAGGCGATATCGCTGCCATCGGTACCAAGGTACGTTTGAACCTGTTGGCGATCGACTTCGGAGCACGACTGAAACCAGCCGATTGTCGTCTGATTGTCGTGTGTACCAGTGTAAACGACACAATCGCGATCGTAATTATGCGGAAGGTACGCATTGTCCGGGTCGCCGTCAAACGCGAATTGCAACACTTTCATCCCTTGCAAACCGAGCGCCATGCGAAGCGCGTGCACATCCGGAGTGATGATGCCAAGATCCTCGACCACGATCGGAAGATGCCCGAGCGATGCTTCGATTGCCCGGAAAAGCTCCGCTCCCGGTGCCCGCTCCCAGCGTCCACTCCGCGCAGTTGCATCCCCTGCAGGAATCACCCATCCGGCCGCTAGCCCCCGGAAGTGGTCGAACCTGACCACATCCACCAGTTCAGTGAGGCAGCGGACTCGTTCGATCCACCAGCTAAATCCGTCGCTTTCCATGTACGACCAATCGAACACGGGATTGCCCCAAAACTGACCGTCGATCGTGAACAAATCCGGCGGCACGCCGGAAACCACTTCGGGTCGCCCGTCGGCGGAAAGCCGGAACTGTTCGGGATTCGCCCAGACATCAGCGCTGTCGAGCGCGACATAGATGGGGATGTCACCGATGATCTGAATGCCGCGCTCGTTGGCGTGCTGCTTTAGCCCGGTCCATTGCACGCGAAACAGGAACTGAATAAACGAATGCAAATCGATCGCGTCCTGCATCTCGGCGGAAACACGTTCCAGCGTGGCTGGGTCGCGGGTGCGGATCTCGTCCGGCCAGTCTTGCCAGGAGGCGTTGCGGAACCGCTGCTTGAGCGCCATGTATAGGGCGAAATCTCGCAACCAGGACGCATGGGCAATCTCGAAACTGCTCAGCTGGTCGCGAAGCTCGGATGATCCGTGCTCCTTGAAGGATTCGTAAACCCGTCGCAATGCGGCGTACTTATATGCGGCGGCAGCCTCGAAATCCACTTCGTATTCATTGAAGCCGCGCGAATCACCGGCATGTTCCAGTCCGAGGAATGCCAGGCCATCGATGGAGATCAGCAAGGGGTTGCCGGCGAACGCCGACAGCGCAGAGTAGGGAGAGTCCCCGTACCCCACTGGCGACAGCGGCATGAGCTGCCAATAGCGTTGGCCACCGAGCGCGAGCCAATCCACGAACTCATAGGATCCCGCGCCCATATCACCCACGCCGTGGGGGCCTGGGAAAGAGGTTGGGTGCGCCAGAATCCCGCTTGCCCGTTCCAGTTTCATACGCGGCCTTTCCTAAAGTTCCGTTCGAATGGAGTTGTTCGGTCTATGGCTCTTCGAGGCTGTCGCGCAGAATGTCCATGTGTTCGAGCGCCAGTCCGGTTCCGATCGCCACACACGAGAGCGGATCGTCCGCAACGTAGCAGGGCACTCCGGTGACTTCGGTGAGCAGATCGGGAAGATGGCGCAGGAGCGCTCCTCCACCAGTAAGAATCATTCCCTTGTCGATGATGTCGGAAGAAAGCTCTGGCGGGGTCTCTTCCAGCACCGCGCGCACCGCGCCAATGATCGCTTCCAACGGTTCAGTTATAGCGTCGGTAATCTCGTTGGCGTGAATCTGGATAGTACGTGGCAACCCGGCAACCTCGTCGCGTCCGCGGACCTCCATCACAACATCTTCATCGACCGGCATGGCGCTGCCGATGGTGATCTTGATCTCTTCCGCGGTCCGTTCGCCGACCCGCAAGTTGTACTTTCTCTTGATGAAGTTGGCGATCGCTTCGTCGAACTTATTTCCGCCCACCCGAAGCGATCTCGCCACCACGATACCGTTGAGCGAGATGACCGCGACTTCGGTCGTTCCTCCGCCAATATCGATGATCATGTTGCCGGACGGGTCGGCTACCGGGATACGAGCACCAATGGCGGCTGCCAATGGTTCGCTGATCAGAAAGGCCTTGCGTGCTCCTGCATTGAGCGCTGCATCTCGCACCGCACGCCGCTCCACACCAGTCACGCCTGCTGGAACGCAGATCATGACTTCGGGCCGCACCAGCGAGAAGCGCCCGCACGCTTTGTTGATGAAGTAGCGCAGCATTTCCTGGGTGACGACATAGTCGGCAATCACGCCATCCCGCATCGGGCGAACAACTTCGATCGTCTCGCGCGGCTCACGTCCGAGCATGTCGCGTGCTTCCAGACCGACAGCCTTGACTTTACCGTCCTTAGCTGAGATGGCGACCACGGATGGCTCATTGATCACAATACCGCGGCCACGAACGAAAACCAGCACGTTCGCGGTGCCGAGGTCGATTCCAATCTGTTTTGCCACTCAGGGAACTCCGACGTCGTACGATCGTCTTCGAATGCTGCTATTCGGGGGTCCTGGACGCCCGAACTCGACGCCAAGTCAGCAGACGATTGTACCATGGTGCATACGCGGGGCCGCCCGATCGTGGGCGCCGTCAGCCGCCAATGAACCTAGCAGGAGCACGCCGTGGAAGGCGACAATATGCAACCGGATCAACGCCCGAAAGAGCATCGCCCAGCCGAAGAGCAGGCAGGCAACCTGGGCGAGTCGGAAAGCGGATCGAAGGATCGCCCTCGCAACCGCCGTTCTAGCGGCGGAGGCGGCCGGAAAGATGCCTACCGGTTTGACGATCAGGTGGAACATGCCATCTGTCTGTTTGTGACCCATCGAGTCCCTCGGGCTTTTCCCGTGATCGGCCGTCCAGAGATTGCGACGATGCCGCCAGTCGAAGTTGCCCGCACAGGGTCCTCCATTCTCTTGTGTAACAAGCAGCATGAGGGTCCTCACCTTTGGCCAAACGGCGACGAGGCCCCGTAAGCAGGACATACCTCTCGCATGGCAATTCCCGCGTCCGCCACGCCATATCGCCTGACGGCTATTCCAGTCCTGGCCACATTTGCCTTGGCCTTCGGTATCTTGGGTGCTTGGCGGCTCGGCACGACCGGTCGGCTGGATTTACTGGTCGCAATCGCTGGGAGCATCGCGGCTGCAATCGCATTCACGCAGGCTGCCGCATTCCGCTATCGCGCAGGTGCTGCGATGGCCGTGGTAGCCGCGGCAATTCTTACTGTGGGTCAAAGCATCCTCGACATCCGCTCTCCGGCATCGAACGGCTTGGTATGGATGATGCTGTCAATAGGCATCATTTGCTGGAGTGAGGATCTCGTTGGGCTTGCTCGGCTGACGATAATTTCGAGCGCTGGCCTGTCGCTTGCATTCCCGCTTCTCTTTCCTTTTGGGGGGTCCTCAGTGCCAGGCTCCGCGACTCAAGCGCTCGCGGCGGTGACGGCGGCCATCGCCTTAGGAACCGCCCTAAATCACTCCTTGCCAGCTCTTTCGCTGCACAGGCACACAATCCGTGGAATTGAGCCAACAGCAATCCCACGTATGCTGCTGTGGGTGGCGGTCGCCACATTTTCCATGGCCGCCACTGTCTCAGATGACCCTGCCTGGACGGTGCTGACCATATTGGCGGTTGCTGCTGTTTTGCTTGTCGAATCACTCACACTACCGTCAAGCCGAAGCAACCGGGTTTTGGGCGCTCCCACCGAAGTTGCCTTTGCCATCGGGCTGGTTGCGATCGCGAGCGCCGCGGGACTTGCGGTGGTATCGCTTACGGTTGGAGGACCCTTCGGATGGCCTGTCGCCGGCGTCGCCCTGGCGGCATTCATTTCGGTGGCGACAGTCGGCACAGAGTCTTTGCGCCGAGGAACGCAACAGGTGGAGCGCCTCAAGCAATCGGCTCTTGAGAGTCGTATCGATGTGCTCACTGGGCTCACTAATCGCCGAGGATTCGATCAACGCCTGAACGACGAAGTCGCGCGTGCACATCGGTATGGCCATCCGTTGTCGCTCCTCATGATCGACATCGACGACTTTAAGCAGGTCAATGACCGATTTGGCCATGCCGCAGGAGATGCGACGCTGCAAACACTGGCGACGCTTATCGAGCAATCGATTCGTTCGATCGACATCGGCGCTCGTTACGGTGGGGAAGAGTTCGTCGTACTGTTGCCGGAGACGCACATCGATGGCGCGACCGTGGTGGCCGACCGCATCTGCCTGGGAATGGCTGAAAATAGTTCACCGGTTCCAGCCACCGTAAGCATCGGCGTTGCCGAGTTGAATGCGCTCGATCCTTCCCCTGCGGTGCTGCTCAAGCAGGCAGACGAGGCGCTGTATCGCGCCAAATGGCAGGGCAAGAATCGAGTCGAGTTAGCTCGCTGACTTTCGCACGACTGGCCGAGCTGTGCGAAGAATTCCCATATAGGCATCCAGCGTTTCCCGATCCGAAACCGCACGTACCACAGTTTCATCCACCTCGGAATCGAACGCGTTCAATCCGTGCTGAATCTTGTCTTTAGGGCCATAAACGCTCGTTGAAAGCGGTTGCGCCTGCATACGAGAAAAGTGCCGCGCATATTGTGGGAACGAAGCATAGCGATCGCCCTCACCCGCGAGCTGTTCGAACCCCTCCGGCAAAGCAACCCGAACATAGGCGATCACTTCACAACTATGTCCTGCGCCTTGCCGGTTCCGCACGTCCTGCGTCGACATCTTGGCCTGGCGCGGAGTCAACCAGTTGAGAAGCACAGCGTCAGCCTCTTTGGCTGCCAGGGCCACCATCTTCGGACCGAGCGCTCCGACCGCAACCGAAACGCCGGCTTCGGCGCGAATGATGTGAATCGCGCCGCGCACATTGTCGAGCGAACCGTAGAGCTCTGCACCGGCGCCGATACCCACGATCAAGCGGTCCTTGGGGAGACCCTTTTCCTTGATCGCGTTCACGATCGAATCGGGTGGGCGTCGATCGATCGGAACTACCCCGATACCGAGGCGAATCGTGCTGGTCACTTCCGCCGCCCGGCGCAATCCTTCAAAACCGTCGGACCCAGGAGTGTCGTTCACCCAAAAAGTATCGTAGCCGTTGGCCTCGGCCGCTGCGGCCAAAGGAGCCACGAGTGACGAAAGCGTTGCCGCGGCAATGCCAAATCCTCGTCGTGCCATGAAATGCTGTCCTTTCGACTACGTGGAGTTGCGGGGAAACCCGAGTCCGAGCCGCCGCAATGAGGTATGCCCATGACTCCCAATGATCAGGTGATCCAATACATCGATCCCGAGCAGCTTTCCTGCTCGATCGAGTTCAACCGTCAGGGCAATATCAGCCGCGGACGGCGAAGGGTCGCCTGAAGGATGATTGTGCACGACAACGATGGACGCAGCATTCTGCCGGACGGCGTCCTGGAAAACCTCTCCCACCCGAACCTGCGCCTGATTGACACTGCCGCGATAGATCGTGCGCACGGCGAGCACTTTATGACGCGTGTCGACCAGCACGACGCGCAGCTGTTCGTGATCGAGCGCGGACATCTCCGGACCAACCAACCGAATGGCGTCCTCCGGCGACGAGATCTGCATCCGATCGTCCGGATCGAGCGCGACGACCCGATTCGCCAGTTCCAGCGCCGCGCGCAACCGTGTCGCCTTGGCCGGACCGACCCCGTGTATAGCGGTGAGCTCGGCCAGATCGAGCCTGGTGACCCCTCGCAGTCCTCCGTTCTCATTCAGAATACGCTCGGAGAGCTTGATGACACTCTCTCCTTCCGTGCCAGTGTTCAGCAGAATTGCGATCAGCTCGCTCGTCTTGAGCTGGGCTGAACCCCATTTGAGCATTCGTTCCCGAGGCTGTTCCTCTGGGAGCATTTCGCGCACGCCAGTAGTTCGTACCACGGGTTCCTTTCTCTCACCTCTCAGGTAGATTTCGTTCGAGATTGTAGCCCCAGATCTGCTCGGCGATGTGCCCGAACGGGGCCGGTCGGAGCCTCCGTGCGTGGTATCCTGTGATGTCGAATTCGCAGCTACGAAAATCACAGTACGCTGCTTGACGATAGCCCGATACGGGCCACCTTTCCTCAGAACGATTCAGGAGAACCTCCCTTGGTACTCGGCCGGATTTTCAAACGGCGAGCCGAACCCGATTTCCAGCTCGAACAGGGACTCGAGAAAACCCGCCGTGGCGTTTTCAGTGAGATTTCCCGCCTCTTCGATCGCGAAACGATCGATGAGGATCTCTACGATGACCTCGAAATGCTGCTCATCCAGGCCGATGTCGGTTGGGACGTCACGCAGGGACTGGTCGAGAGCATGCGCCGCAAGGTTGCCGAAGGTCGCATCATCGACCCGGGCTATGCGCGAGAGATACTTCGCTGGGATATGGTCGAGCTGCTCGAAAATGCAACTCGCAAGCGGCAAGTCAAGATCCTCCAGCGTGGCGTGCCCTATGTGATCATGGTCGTCGGAGTCAACGGCGTCGGGAAGACCACCTCGATTGCCAAGCTCGCCGCGTACCACCAGGGCTTCGGGCGATCGGTGATGATGGCCGCCGGTGACACCTTCCGCGCTGCCGCCATCGATCAGCTCAAGATCTGGGGAGATCGCCTGGATGTACCAGTGGTCGCACACGATCAGGGCGCCGATCCAGGCGCGGTCGTCTTCGATGCGATGCAGGCAGCATACGCCCGCAATCGTGACGTGCTCATCGTTGACACCGCAGGTCGATTGCATACCAAATTCAATCTGATGGAAGAGCTCAAAAAGCTTCGCAAG
>JBBQPB010000107.1:0-6895 GCA_038331435.1 Thermomicrobiales bacterium
CGCGCGTGCAACCGTCGTCTTACCAGAAGCCGATGGTCCATCGATAGCCACCACCTGCGCGAAAGCATGACCGCTCATTCGGTTTCCCGGGGAGCGTCATCGAGACCGACCGCCTCGAACAACCCGCCAACCTCGGCGGCACGCAGCTCGCGCCATTGCCCCGTCTTGACTCCAGCCATTGACAACGGGCCAATTCGGGTTCGACGTAGCCGAGCGATTTCGATCTCGTACTGGTCCATCATCTTGCGCACCACACGGTTGAGACCTTCGTGAATAACCAGCTTCAGCTCGATCCCTTCCGCGGTTTCCCGCAGCATGCGGAACTCCTTGGGAACAACCAGGCTGCCATCGACTTTCACGCCTTTGCGGATTGCCGCCATCGTAGCTTCCGGTGGCCGGAGATGGGTGAGGATCTGATATTCCTTGTCGAGTTCGTAGCGTGGGTGCGTGATGCGGTTAGCCAGGGTGCCGTCGTTGGTAAGCAGCAACAGACCCTCGGTTTCCCGGTCGAGCCTGCCAACCGGGTAGACCCGCTCGTTGGTCTCGACCAAATCCATCACCGTACGGCGGTCGCGTTCGTCGCTGACCGTCGTGATATAGCCTGGAGGTTTGTTCAACATGATGTAGCGCAGGTGCGGCTGTACCAACGGTCGCCCATCGACCTCGATCCGATCGAAGGTGGGGTCTGCCTTAGAGCCAAGCTCACGCACGATTTTGCCGTTGACGCGCACGCGGCCGTCAACAATGAGCTGTTCCGAGGCGCGCCGTGAGGCGATACCGTTGGCGGAGAGAATACGCTGGAGCCGTTCCATCATGTGTGCCTGACTGGCGAAGAGCCGTACGTGAAGTGGTTATGCGGTCCCGGCCTGCAGGACCTGGCGCTCGGCGACGACCTGATCGCCGCTGAAGAAGAGCAAGGTTCCCACGGGAGCATCAGTTTGTGCCGGCGGACCAAGCTGCAACAGATAGCGCAACGAATCGGCATTCGCCGCCGGCAGCACAATCGCGTGCTCGTCGCTGAGGCGAACGTTCCAGACAGACAGCTCCTGCGCCAATCCGGGGAAGTCGACATCGCCCGGTTGCACCCATCGGTAGTCCGTCGTCATCGTTCCGATGATCGAACGCATGTCGTTGAAACGCTGATCAGTTTCGGGGATTTGAACCTGATCTTCGCCGAAGTCGATATCGCTTCCAAGCACGACGCCAATGACCATATTTCCGCCGCCCTGATCGAGCAAAACCACCAGGCAGGCGCCGGATTCCATCAAGGTTCCAGTTTTGCCGCCGATCACCCCGTCTTCGCCGAGCATCTTGTTGGTGTTTTGCAAGGTGAAGACGCGCGGGTTCGCACCCTGCGACGTGAACTCGTAGGTCGCAGCAGAGGATGGCGTGGCAATTTCAGGTATCGCGTAGGCATTCGAGGCAATGACGGCCAGATCGCGGGCCGAGGTGTAGTGATCGGTGTCGTAGAGACCTGCGGCATTGGTGAATTGGGTATTCTGCAATCCCAAACTCGCGGCGGTGTTGTTCATTTCCTGAACGAAGCGTCCGACCGGATCGCCGGTCGTACCTTCGGCTGCAAGTAGCTTGGAACCGATCGAGCGAGCCATGGCATGTGCGGCGTCGTTACCAGACGGCAACATGAGTCCGTACATCATCTGTTCGACAGTAAGGACATCGCCGTCGAGCAGTCCAACCATCGACTCGCCATCATCAACACTCAGGATGTCGGAGGGATCGGCGGTTACCAGTTCCTGCCAGTCGGTCGTGTTGTTGGCGATCACGAGCGCGGTCATAAGCTTGGTGGTGCTGGCTGGGGAGAGGCGATCGTCGGGATTGAGCGCATAGAGAGCCGAGCCGGCGGTGGCATCCTCGACGAAGACGGCTTGGGCGGTTACACCTGCGGGCGGAACGACCGGATCGAAAGTCGTAGCAACGGGTGGATCCGTCTGCGCAAAGGCGGATGGGAGTCCGATTCCGATGGCGGCAACGACCGCCATCATGACGAGCAACACTCGTCCATATCCCAATCCCCGCGTCTCGAACACAACTCGTCTCCCAGCAAGAATGAGCGCCCGGCAAAATGGTGTCGGACGTTGCACCCGCGGAGTATACCGACTCGCGCAAAGTGGCTTCGGCCCGGGCGTTACACGGGCAGTGGGGTACCATAGAAGACGTGTCTTCCCGGCGTGGATCGGCCGCGTCGATCTGCCTTGACCTAGTAGATTCCCATGCCTGAATCAGTTCGCGTTGCCGCTATTGGCGACCTTCACATTCGCACGACCGTTCCCTCGGATTTCGTCCGCCAGTTGATTGGCATCGAGGAGCGTGCGGATTTTCTGATCGTGCCCGGAGACATCACCAACGGCGGGCGCATTCAGGAAGTGGAGTTAGCGGCTGAGCTGTTTCAGCGTATCCACATCCCCATCGTTGGTGTCATGGGCAATCACGATCGCCGCACCATGCGCCGCCGCTACTTTTTGTCGATCCTCGAGCAAGCGGGTGTCCGAATGCTCGACGGCGAAACCTGGGAGTACATGGGAATCGGTATTGCCGGTGTCTCGGGATCTGGTGGCGGATTCTGGCCGGACGAACCGACCGATCCGGTATCCAATCGCGCATGGCAGGCATTAGCGGTGCGCGCCCGGCGGGAAGCGGCGCGGCTTGACGATGCGCTCGGATTACTCGAAACCCAACGCCGGATCGCGCTGCTTCACTTCGCTCCAACGACCTCCACCCTGGTCGGCGAACCACCCCTGAAGTATTGGCTCCTCGGCAATTCTGCCCTGGGCCAGGTGGTCGACAAACACAGTGTCGATCTGGTGCTTCACGGACACTCGCATATCGGATCGCCCTATGGGCTCACTCCAGGTGGAGTGCCGGTTTTCAATGTTGCCGCTGGAGTCACGGGTGGGGTTACGATTCACGAAATCCCGCTCGATCCCACGCTGCCGATTTCCATCGCGCCATTCATGATGGCGAATGTGTAGCTAATCGTGTTGGCGCTCGACGGATCCGTTTCCCCTTATCTCCCGACGAAGGAGATTTTGCGCGCGATCGAGTCCGCAGCGACCGTAGAGCTCTGTCCGGTGACGCTGGCTCGCATGTTGCGCGAGCGGCTTGCCCTATTGCACGGGGTGACGCCCAGCCGAATCGCCGTTTTTCCGCAGGATGAACGCCGATTCGCGCGATTGGCGGGGTTGCAACCTATCGCTCCGTGGGTCATTTATCCACCAGTGATGCCGTCGTTGGGCATCGAAGCGATTTCCGTCGAGACCATCCAGGTCGAACGAGGCACCCGGTTCCGCATCGAGGCCGACCAGATTACCAATACGCCCCCAGGTTCGGTGGCGCTCGTCATGACTCCAAATGACCCGACCGGAAACGCCGTCGGCGTCACCATAGCGGCCCAGCTCGGGCGCCGGTCCAGCCTTCTGGTGCTGGATGAGCGCTCGGCTGGGATGCAACGCCGGTCGATGATCCCACTGGTGGAAGAGTTCGATTCGATTGTACTCATGCGCTCATTTTCCGACTGGGCTGGGCGCTCCAGCGCCCGGGTACGCCATCACTACGAACCGAATCGCCGCCGCTATCGATCGCACCAACGAACTGGAAGCGCCTGGGCTGCAGGCGGCGCTGGCGGCGGTTAGCCATGCCTCGAAGCTGGATGCGATCGCCCATCGGGTACGGATCGAGCGGTTGCGGCTCTATCGAATGCTGCGCAAGCTGAATTTCCTGACCCCGTTACCGAGTGACGCTGGATATGTGCTGGCGCTGGTGATTCGGGGAGAGCGCGACACGATCGCGCGGTCGCTGGTGGAGCGAGGGATCGTGGTGTTCGCGCCGCCGCAGGAGCGGCTGCAGCAAACCTTGCGGTTTTCGGCCCTCTCTCCGGCGGCAACGCGGGAATTGCAGGACGCGTTGGTCGATATCAGTCGAACAGTGCTCGACTGATGCAGACTCATGCCATCAGGGCACACTGCGTCTGTGAGGGAGTCTGGCGGGTCGTTTTCGGCGAGATCCGGAGGTCTATCCCGGTCAAACAGCGCTTCGCCAGAACAGGGCCGGTGCCTATAGAGGCAGCGATTTCGACTGTGATTTCCTTAAAAGTTGCAAGATGTCTGTTGGCTTTTTTAGAAGCGGGCGACAGCTTTCTTCTGCGCTTCGAAGAGACCGTCGAGACCGGTGCTGGCCAAAACGAGGAGTTCGGTCAGCGTTCCATGGGAGAACGGAGACTTCTCTGCGGTGCCCTGGATTTCCACAAACGTCTGTTGGTCGGTCATGACCACGTTGAAATCAACATCGGCGGACGAATCTTCCGAATAGTCGATATCGAGCAGGGGATTTCCCTTGACGACCCCGACACTCACCGCAGCCACGGCAGCCTCCAGCGGATCGCGTGAGAGACGCCCCTGATCGCGCAGCTTGTGAATTGCCTGTGCCAGCGCCACGTAGCCACCGGTGATCGAGGCGCAGCGAGTGCCGCCATCGGCCTGGATCACATCGCAGTCGATGATGATCTGTCGCTCGCCAAGGGCTTTCAGGTCGACGACCGAGCGCAGTGACCGTCCGATCAAGCGCTGGATCTCAACGGTGCGGCCGCCCTGCTTTCCCTGAACGGCTTCTCGCTGGGTACGGAGCTTTGTGGCCCGCGGGAGCATGGCGTACTCAGCCGTCACCCATCCGTTGCCCCGGCCCTTCATCCAACCGGGTACTTTCTCTTCCACCGTGGCAGTGCAAAGCACGTGGGTGTTGCCCATTTTGATCAAAGCAGAACCCTCGGCATTGGGCGCTACGCCGGCAATAATGTCGACGGGCCGAAGCTCTTCCGGGCTCCGCCCTCCCAATCGTCCCACGCTCATTCCTGCTCCTCTGATTCGTTCGGCACATCATAAATTTCACGCACTCGCTGGAGTCGACGTGCGAGATCGCGTTCGAAACCGCGATCGGTCGGCTGATAATACCGTCGTCCAGCAAGGTTCTCGGGCAAGTTCTGTTGTGCCACGATCCCTTCATCATAATCGTGCGCGTAGCGATAGCCCTGCCCGTACCCGAGATCACGCATGAGCCCGGTCGGGGCATTTCGCAAATGCATCGGCACCGGGTCGTTGCGGGTCGATTCCACATCCTGCCGCACCTCGCCGTACGCTTTGTAAACCGCATTGCTCTTTGGCGCCAGCGCCAGATAGATCACCAGTTCGGCTAGCGCCAGAGCGCCTTCCGGCATTCCGAGAAAATGAATCGATTGTTGCGCGGCCATCGCCAGTGGCAATGCCTGGGGATCCGCCAGCCCGATGTCTTCGCTGGCGAAGCGGATCAGGCGGCGGGCGACGAACAAAGGATCGTCACCGCGTTCCAGCATGCGCGCCAGCCAGTAGAGCGCCGCGTCGGGATCTGAACCGCGTATCGTCTTATGCAACGCGGAAATGGTGTCGTAGTGGTCCTCGCCGGTCTTGTCATACGTTGCAGCCCGCCGCTGGGCAGCTTCCTGCACCAGGTCGCTGTCGATTGCCCCACCGTCCATTCCGGCAGCGGCAAATTCGAGCGTGTTCAGAGCAAAACGCGCGTCGCCATTGGCAAGATTGACCAGGATTGCCAGCGCATCCGGGGCAATCGACAGCCCCCGCCGCCCGAGACCGCGGTCGTTGTCCGATAGTGCAAGGAGGATGATGCGTTCGATATCGGCATCAGTCAGCGATTGGAGCACGATCACGCGCGAACGCGAAAGGAGGGGGGAGTTGACCTCGAAGGAGGGATTCTCGGTGGTTGCGCCGATCAGAATGACAGTTCCATCCTCGACATACGGCAGGATGGCGTCTTGCTGGGCCTTGTTGAACCGGTGGATTTCATCGATGAAGAGCACGGTGCGTTGCCCGTGCATACCGAGGCGGTCGCTCGCTTCCGTGATGGCCGCGCGCAGATCGGCCACGCCAGAGGAAACCGCGCTGACGGCTACGAAGTGCGCACGGGTGGCATTGGCGATGATGCGCGCGATGGTGGTCTTGCCGGTGCCGGGCGGGCCCCACAAGACGATCGAGGAGAGCTGGTCGGCTTCGATCGCGCGGCGTAACAGGGTTCCGTTGCCGAGCAGCTTGTCATGCCCGACGAGCTCGTCGAGGGTGCGCGGCCGCATGCGCGCCGAGAGGGGCGCCTTGCGCGCAAGCTGCTCTTCCTTGTTGGCACTGAAAAGATCGCCGGAGAAGGAGCTGGCTGAGGGAGAACGCAACGGGCCGCTCAGGGAGCTTCGATCTCGGGTTCGAGCTCGTCGATGCGCTCGTTGAGGAGCAGCATGCGGGCTTCGATCTCCGCGATCGAGGTAACCCCCAATTCGTTCATATCCTCCAGAAGTTCCTCGAGCCGATCGAGCTCCTCGTAGTGCTCGAACAAATCCTTGGATTTCGATTGCTTGGGTTTGGCCACGGCACAATCTCGCTGTGAGCTACATCGTGACGATCAAAATAGCCAGCAAAACTGCGCCGACTGCCAAATACTCCATCAGATCGCGCCGTCGAACAACGCCATGCTGTGTTTGTACCAGTAATACCCCGGCAACTGCATAAAAAGCGACTAACAAGACGCCTCCGCCAGTCCAACCGTAGGTCAGCCACCAGTTCACATAGACCATCACGACCGACATGACGATCGCACCAAGGAACGCGTAGAAGGCCCGCTGCGGCATGCGCGCGCTGCCTCGTTCCAGATTTTCCAGGATCAGCAGGAACGAAAAAATTGCCACCAGTGGCACACCCCACACGAGCGACATCTTGTTCAGATAGATGGCGCTGAGGCCAAGAAAGGCAACGACGTGGATGACGATGGTGTGCACGGTTGCAGCGGTGCGAAGCGTCGTTTCGGTGGCGTCGTCGAGCAGGTCGCGCGCCAGAAGCGAGCCACC
>JBBQPB010000108.1:0-6873 GCA_038331435.1 Thermomicrobiales bacterium
GCGTCACAAGAGACGCGACGGCACCGGCCAAAAACCGGCGCCGATCGAGTGACTGTGCAATGCGCGATCGCTGCAATCGGGCTACCCCTTCACGGCTCCCAGGGAGAGTCCACGAACGATATAGCGCTGAACCATGAGTGATGCAAGCACCGGAATGGCCATCATGGCGATCATGCGGGTCCCGACGAACTGGAAATCGACCCCGCGGGTTTGCTCGGCGCCGACCAACATGACAGACATTGGCCTAGCTTTATCTTGGGTGGTCGAGAACGCGAAGAGAAACTCGTTCCAACTGAACGCCATTGCAAGTATCCATGCGACCACAATGCCCGGTGCGACCAATGGCACTGCCATTCGCCAGAAAATTTCGAAACGACTGGCACCATCGACTTGTGCGGCTTCCTCCAGCTCGATCGGAATTTCGCGGAACATCTGGGTAAGGATGATCACCGGGAAAACCAGATTGAACGTGGCATTGAGGATGATCAATCCCCAAACCGTGTCGAGCAGATTTAGCTCGCGCATGATGAGGAAAAAGGGCGTCACAAAGATAATGGGCGGTAAGATGCGCTGAGAGAGGAACCAGGTCGTTAGGCTGCCGTTCTTTGGCCGGAAGAACTGGAACCGCGCGATTCCATAGGCTGCCAGCGTTCCCAGGATTAGCGAGACCGTGGCAGCGCCAAACGAGATAAGGACGCTGTTGAGCAACGCACGGCGCACCTCACGTTGATTCCACATCTCCCGCCACGGATCGAGCGTGGGGTTGAATGTTAGCCAGGGTAGCCAGTGATTCCCGTAGTTGTCCGAAGGATGCTTGATCGAATTGATGAATGCCCAATAGAAGGGAAAGAGCGTCCATAAGAGAACGAGGCCCACGATCAGAATGATGACGATGGAACCGAGTGTCTTACGAAACCCCGAATGCGAGCTCGTGACCGAATGTCCTGGATGAGCAACTGAAGCCATCAGCGGTCCTCCTCATACACGCCGCGGATACGGCCCCAGAGCACGGTGATAAGAATCGAAACGATGACAAGGAGTAAGAACGATTGGGCTGCGGCATCGCCGTAGTTGAAGTTTTTGCGCGCAGTGCGATAGGTGAGATAGCTGAAGTACTCGGTAGCACGTCCAGGGCCACCAACGGTCATCGACGCCGCGATATCGAAGACTTTGAAAGCGTCAATTGTTCGCAGAAAGAGAATCAGCCAGAGGATCGGAGCCATTAAAGGGAGCGTGATCGTTCGGAACGTTTGCCAAGAAGTCGCGCCATCTACCCCGGACGCTTCGAGAATGTCCATTGGCAGTGCCTGAAGGCCAGCCAGTGCGATAACGAACACGAACGGTGTCCAGAGCCAGACGTCCGCGATGATTGTCGAAATCTTCGACCAAAATGGGTTCGAGAGCCATGGGACGCCGTTGAGTCCGATCCCACGAAGGAGGGAGTTTACTGGTCCGCCCTCTTCATAGAAGATGGTGCGTCCGAGATAACCGATACCTACGGGCGCAGCGAAAATGGGCAGAAGAATGAGTGCGCGCAAGAGACCGCGCGCCCTGAGCTGGCGGTTCATGAGGACCGCCAGTCCGAAACCGAAAATCATCTCGATGGTCACGGCCACCGCCACGAAGAACACCGTGATGTCGAATGCATTGTCGACCGGGTCTCGCAAGAGATCTGGCAAAGCGACGAAGATGAACGCTGGAATACAGAAGATCGGCAACAGCGAGCTGGCTTTCGACCAGATCTCGCGCGAGAAGGAGCGGCTGTCGAACCAGTCGCTGATCATGACGATGACGATCACAATCAATGCGACGACGCCGGCCGCGATCAGACCATTCCAGATTGGCCCCCAGGTAAGATCGCGCTCAAAAAGACGCCGATAGTTATCCCACCCAACGAAGCGGCTGACCAAGCCGTTTCGGAATTGATAGCGGCTGATGGTGATGGCGTAGGCCAGAGGAAACGCCGTCAGGAGTAGCAGCCACGCAACTGCAGGAAGCACGAACAGCCATTTGACATAGTCGCTGCCGAATAGCTTTTCCTCCCGGTTGATCACAAAAAGAAAGACCCACGGAATGACCGCCGCTATCGCGAAGCAAACCAGCGCTGCAATCAGTCCCGAGCCTAGTTTGGTGGCGTCTTCGTCCACCATTGACAGATGGCGCTGTGTGAACAGCGGGAAAGCCATCGCTATCACAGCGCCAAAGCTTACGCCGAGGCAGTGAACCAGTCGTTCGGAGTGCGGAAGGAAGAGCGCAGCCGCCAAGGCAAGAAGCCCGCCGAACCATGAGAGCGTAATGACCCAGCCGTCGCCTTTGAAGGTGAACTTCTGGCTCACCTCCTGCAGGGAAAGCGCGGACCCATCGGTCAACATCACGGCGTTCAGCGTATAGGCGAGATAACCGCCGAGCGCCAGAGCGGCAATCGTCAGCAGCCTTGGGAGCCAATAGCGCAGGCCCGATCCATAGTGAGAGCGATCCGCGGGTGGCAGCTGGAATGATCGGATATCGGAGTCCGATCCGAGAGAAACACTCTGATTGACCATAAATTCCGGCCTTTGGCGATCGTGACGTACCGTGTGAAGATGGGAGGGTGGCATGGCCACCCTCCCATTGCTCAAGTAAATAGGACGCTGCAGGCCTAGAGGCCTAGCGAGTCCTTGTAAATCTCGAGCTGTAGGTCTACGCCTAGCCGATCGTTGATGTCTCGGAAGTCCTGAGCCAGAGCCGCCATGGCTTCTTCCGCGCTCCCCACTTGTCCCGTCACGAACTCGGACAGGCGAATATCGAGTGAGTTCCAGTATTCAGCAGTACCTGGAATGCGGAGATAGGGAAGCTGGTTCGGATTCTGGAAGGTGTCGTAGTAGGCGCGGGTGTATTCGATCGCGTCCGCTTCGGAGAAGCCTTGCGCGACATACTCCTCCAGACTGCCAGTGCCACCTTCCACTGCTTCCGGCGGCATTTGGGACATACGGCCAGGATCGACTCCGTCTGAACCACGTGTGGCAAAGAATTGCTGTTTGGCCTCAGTGGCGAGCAGCGCGAAGAGGTAATACACCGCTTCAGGACTGTCCGAGCCACTCATGATCACGCCAGACCAGCTACCGCCGGTCGTATTGCCGACCAGGTTCGGCGCTTCGGTTTCGAAGGATTCGCCCGTGAGCGGATTCGTGTATTTGAGCGTTCCGGGAAGTTGAGCTGTTCCGACGTTTCCGTTGATTGGGGAATCTTGCTCGACTGCCAGCGGCAGCACATCTCCCCAGCTGAAGGTGAAGACTGCGTTCCCTTGCAGGAAGTGGTCCCATGCTTCGCCGAGCGCCCAACCTGCCTGTGCTTCCGGTCCAAGCTCGAAGAGCTGCTTGATCATGTTCGCTGCTTCGACGTGTCCGGCACTCTCGACGAGCGGATCCATGGTTTCTGGATCGAACCAGTAGAGCACTGGATTCTCGGGGCCGATGACATACGGTCCTGAGAGCGACATGTAGTGAAACATGCCCTGTCCGCCGACTTTCAGGTGCATCGAGATACCGTCGATACCAGTTTCCTTGAAGTAGCTGGCAATCGCATAGAGCTCGTCCCAGGTCTGAGGAACATTGAGATCATTTCCGGTCTTCTCTTTGTACGCAGCCATGTGATCTGCATCAGCGAGGAGATCGCGGCGATAGTAGAGCGCTTGCCCGTCTGCGTCGTACGGGATCACGTACTTCTGACCGCCGTACATGCGCAGAGCGCGCATTCCTGGAAGCTCGTCTTCGAAATCGAACTGGGGGTATCCGGCCGAGGTGTCGTCGTAGTAGTCATCATACGAACGGACGAAGTTGCCCGCGACAAGGTCGCCCAGCCACCACATACCGATAATCGAACCGTCGATTGAGTTGGTGCCAGTGGCGGCATCTTCGATAAGTTTCGAGAACGCTGTCTCGATCGGGTCAGCAACGATGTTGAGCTTGGCTCCAGTGGCCGCCTCGTACTCGTCTCTGACCTCGTCGAGCGGGAGTTTGACTGACGCGTCGATCACCTGAATGGTGATCTCCTGACCCGCGAACATCGTGCCATCGCCTTCGGCAACGACGGGGGGCGCCGATGGCGCATCTTGAGCACGTGCTTCCGCTGCGCGCAACATGAATCCTGCTGCCGTAGCTGTGATTCCAAGCGCCGCTGCGCGGGCAAAGAAATCACGACGGCTGAGCTGTCCGCTGATCAACGCGCGGTAAAGCTCATGAACGGATGCTTGAGACATAACGATACCTCCTCGTACCTTTCGCTTCCGGCGTCATGCCGGGTCGGCCTCGCCGGATCCGCCTGGATCCATCTTTCGTGAGGCACGGAGTAGAACTCCCAATGGTTGGCGGCGGTGACGCTACGCTGAGTCACCGGGTTAGCGAGCGGGGGCACCCCCTCTCCGGTTAGCCTGAGAATCGAATATCTTGCGAGATGGAAGGAAAGAATGACGGTTGGAGAACAGGCGGGGTTGAGTGAGCAATTCAGGTATCTCCATCCATCGATCCGCCGGTCACCAACAAGTACGACAGCGATGAGCGGCAAGGTGGCGGCACAACGGAAGAATGCTCGGCTGAATGTCTCTAATACGCTGGAATCATAGGCAAAGACCGCGGAGGCCGTCAACTGGCAGAATGCATACGCGCAGGGTAAACGAATTTCATGGACCTTGCATCTGGCCTGAGCGACGACTGGTTCGCCGCTGATGAAGTACCGCCGAATCGAAACCGATCACTGCTGATTGGGTACCCGACGATTGCGCGTAGCGTTCGACCTGGAAGGCCCCGCCCCGGCGCAAAATGATCTCTGCTGCTTCCACGCGTTGCGGCGCGAACATGAGCACGATCGGACGATTTTGCGCGATCAGACGATCGATGGAAACCGCATCCAGACCGGCGCGGCGCAATCGTTCTCCCGTCCTGCCGCGTTCCAGCCGCACCACTTGCGCGTTATGCCCGAACCCTTCCCCGTGTATCAGCGCGAGAACATCGGAAAGGCGATCGTCGGCGATGGCGGCAGCGGCCGAGTCGAAGTGAGCAGCGGGAATAGTCAAGCAGGGCAAACTCCACGGCAGGCAATATGTGACACGAAGTCATCATACGCCAGGTCGCCCTGAGCCTCCCAATATTTTTGGTACGGACGATGTTGGGTGAACAGTCAGCCGATGGGAAGGATTGCTTTGGCGACCGTGAAGTAAATGAGCAGGCCGGTGGTGTCGACCAGGCAACTGATGAACGGCGCCGAAACCACCGCGGGATCGACTTGGAAGCGATTGAGAATAATCGGGAGGATCGAACCGACCGTGGCGGCCCAGAGGCCGATCGAGAAGACGGTGATGGCTACGACCGTAGCTACCTGAGCATTCGCGCCAGTGGTGATCAGCGCACGTCCGAACATGAGGGCAGCCATGGTCAAGCCGAGCATCAAACCGGTGGATGCTTCTTTGATCAGTACGCGAAAGGTATGTTGCGGTCCGATCTCGCCAATGGCGAGGGCTCGTACAATCGTGGTCACGGTTTGCGAACCGATGTTCCCACCAGTGCCAATCAGGATCGGGATGAAAAAGCTCAGCACGGTCACGTCAGCGAGCAACGCATCGTAGCGACTGATGATCGAGACTGTCAGGAATTGCGCCATGAAGAGCACGAACAACCAGACGATGCGTTTCCGATAGAGCAGTCTGGCGGGCGCGCGAAGATAGGGTTCGGAGAGGGGCGCGGATCCACCGATCCGCTCGATGTCCTCAGTTACCTCTCGCTCGAGCACCTCGGTGATGTCATCGACCGTGATGATGCCGAGGATGCGATTGTCAATGTCGACAACCGGGAGCGCGATCAATTCGTTCTCGGTGAGTATGCGCGCTGCTGCTTCCTGATCCGCAGTGGCCTGGACGGTGATCGGACGGGTGAACATCAGGTCGCGTACCAGCGCGTCCTGATTGGTGAGCACGAGGCGGTGCAACGAGAGTACGCCGAGCAGGTGATCTTCCGGGTCGGTCACATAAACGTAGTTGACGGTTTCGGCAGTTTCGGCAACCTTGCGCAGCGCGGCAATGGCTTGATCGGCACGCAAAGTGGGCGCCATCGAGACGAAGGCTGGCGTCATCAAACCACCGGCGGTCTCCGGCGGATAGGCGAGGAGATCACGAAGCTCTTGCGCCTCCTCTGGTTCCATTTGAATGAAGATGACATCGCTGTGCTCTGGTTCGAGCTCGCCGAAGATGTCAGTAGCGTCGTCTGGATCGAGCTCTTCGAGCACGTCGGCCGCGTCGCGTGCGGGAATTTGCTCGAGCACATCGGCCGCGTGCTCATCACCCAGGCGAACGAGGAGATCAGCGAATTCCTCATCACCGACGAGATCGAAGAGCGCGCTTGTCTCAGACGCGTTGAGAGCATCAAAGATCGCCTCGGCGTCTTCGTCGTCTACTCGTTCCGCGAGCAGCACAGCGCCCGCCCGGTCTCCGGAGGCTATGGCCTCACGGAAACGGGCGGCGGTGCGTTCCGGGGAAAGCTCTATCTCGTCCAGCTTATGCCGGGGATCCAAAGAATCGGTCCTGAATCAGTTCAGTCAGGACGACGCGAGATGCGCCTTACGCAGGGCGGGCCGAATCCAGCGGATTTTGCCGTTGGCATGCGTCTCGTTCTGTGGTTCGGGCTGGGTGCGTTCAGGCTGCGTTTGAGCCTCGACTGGCTCGCGCTGCACCACAAGGGCAACTGCGCGCACCACGGGCTGATTCTCACCATCCGCGATGTGATATCGCATGGACTTCTGCATGAGGTACCGTCCTCTCTGGTTCCAGAAACGAATGTCGTCCTGGACCGTCCCCGGACTCACCGGGGCGAACGGCACGGAATTTCAGATCAGGGTGATCGAAAT
>JBBQPB010000109.1:0-6847 GCA_038331435.1 Thermomicrobiales bacterium
CCTGGGGACAGCTTCCTATGGAAGAAGACTTCCTGAAGGATCTGCGGGAAATCGCAACGCGCACGAACACGATCCTGATCTTCGATGAGGTCATTACTGGCTTTCGTTGGTCGCCGGGCGGCGCGCAACGCCGATTTGGGATCACGCCGGATATGACAACCATGGCCAAGATCCTGGCCGGTGGCTTCCCGGGCGGTGCCGTGGCCGGCCGAGCCGACATCATGGAAGGACTCATTTTCAAGGACGAGCCAGGTTGGAACGCAACCAAGAAGGTGATCCACCCGGGCACGTACAACGGCAACCCGGTGGCGGCAACCGCCGGCTACACCTGTCTGGGTATCTGCGCCAATCCCGAGATCCAGATTTACTGTGAAGATCTGACGATCAAGCTTCGTGCTGGCATCAACACCGTGCTGGAGAACCGCGGGATTCCGGGCTGTGCCTGGGGCGAGTCGTCAGTCTGGCACGTCATTCTGGGACATAAGGTGCCCAACCGCACTGCGGGAGATCTGCGTGCACCGGAGGGCATCCCGAGCGATGTCCTGAAGTCGAGTGGCAAGGCCGGGCTCAACACGCCACTCGCGATCGCAATGGCTATCGAAGGCGTAGATCTCTTCAACGGTGGCGGATTGCTCAGTATCGCCCACACCGAGAAGGACATTGATTTCACCATCCAGGCGTTCGACAACTCTCTGACGCGCCTGCAGGCGGATGGCAAGCTCAGCTAATTCTCCACATATGGATTTTCTGAGCGTGGTGGGGTGCGGAAATCGCACCCCACTTTTTGATCCCAAGGTTCGCGTAACCGGTAAAGCCTCTCGCCGTCCAGGATTCCGCCAAACTCAACCAGAGACCGCATAGCGTCGCCAGTCATAGCCAACCCCGGCTTCCGGGAGAGCAGTTGCCATGAATAGCGACGCTACCTGGTACCTGCTCCGACAATGTCGATGGCAATCGTCTGATCTGGGAATCCTGGAAAGATGCTACGTGCTGACCACCGCATCGCTGACGAGGCGCTTGTAATCCGCCTCGGTGTCGACATCTTGCGGAACGGGCAGATCGATCGGAACCAGGTGAACGCGGTCACCTGCCTGCGCCACAATCGAGCGACCGCCCTCGTCCCCAGTCAGTTGTCGCAGCTCTGGAAAGTACGAACGCCCAAAGAGCACCGGGTTCGCCGGGGTCCCTTGCCATGTTGGCATAACGATCGATTGGGGATCGCCATCGAATGCGGCAACAATCGTGCCGATCACGTCGGCCGTGACGCCCGGTTGATCTCCAAGCAGAAAGAGCACACCCTGCGCTCTGGAATCGACATAGTTCAGTCCGACCACCACCGAAGTGCTTTGGCCCTCGGCGTAGCGGTCGTTTTCGACGACATGCACTTTGGACAGATCCATCAGCACGCGAATGCGGCCACGTTCCGCCCCGAGCACGACGATGATTTCGCCCAAGTTCGAGGAAAGCGCATTCTGGACGATATGATCGAGGAGCGGCCGTCCTTTGAAAGCCAGGAGTTGCTTCGGGCGACCGAGTCGGCTCGATCCCCCGGCCGCAAGAATGACGCCACTCACCGTAGGCTTTGGCATCCCGCTAAACTCGTGCGCGGATGCTACCGGTCGCGTTGGATAATGGTTGTGCATCGCGTCCATGTCGGACGGCGATGATCTCTGCAAGGATGGCGATGGCCATCTCCTCAGGCGTGCTAGCGCCAATATTGAGACCGATCGGACCGCGAATGCGGGCCAGCTGTTCCTCGGTTGCTCCCGCCTCAGTCAGGCGGACGCGGCGATCGGCACTCGTTTTGCGACTGCCTACTGCACCAATGTACCGCGCATCCGTCGAGAGCGTACCCATGAGAGCGGGCTCGTCGAATTTCGGATCGTGCGTCAGGATGGCAATGTAGGTGTTGCGGTCTATCGGAGTCTGCGCGATGGCATCCTCCGGCCAACCCTGAACCAGCTGGTCGGCAGTAGGAAACCGTTCCGGCGTCAAAAGCTTCGCGCGCGCATCAGTGACGATGACGCGGAACCCGAGCTGCTTTCCAAAGGTAGCCAACGCCTGCGCAACATGAACTGCGCCGAAGATCAGCAGTGTTGGCGGAGGAGGAAAGATTTCATAGAAAAGCTCGGTCTCTCCCGTGTTGCTCGGATAGCTCTGCGTCAGCGAGCGCTCTTCGTCCAGGAGCCGCCTCGCCTCAGGAACAGCCAGCGCATCGAGCGCCTCCGTGCCCAACGACCCGACAGTGCCCTCCGGCAAAACCACCAGCTTCTGGCCGGTGCCATCACCCTTGACGACCGTCACGACGACCAACGGCACCGCCCCTTCGAGCGCCTTGCGCACCGCGGCAAAGACTAAGGCCGGAGCGCTCATTCGAGCGTGACAGGCTCGACGAAGACTTCGATGGTGCCTCCGCAGGCGAGCCCAACATCCCAGGCCATCTCATCGGTAATGCCGTAACGGATGAGTTTCGGATGTCCCGATTTGATGACTTCCTGGGCTTCGTCGAAGACCGCGGTTTCGACACAGCCACCGCTCACCGATCCGACAAGATCACCGGCACTGGAAACGGCCATCGCCGCACCAACCGGCCGGGGGGCGGAACCTTCGACTTTTACGACAGTGGCGATTGCCACCTTACTGCCGTTGGCATGCCACTGATCAATGTCTTGCAGCAGTTCTTTCACGTTTTCGTCCTCCCTGGGACAGGGGTTTGCCATCCATCATCGGCCCAATATTGACCGCGAGCTGGCCTCGGGCGGTGACAAATGGCTTAAGAGCGTACGAATCGGCCGAGGCCGGTTGGATGCTGCGGTTTGCGCGCACCGGCGGCGTATCTTCGACGTCGCTGAGAAGCTCGGCCAACGCTTCCAGGCTCTTGAGATTGTGAATGGGTAAAAAGGCGTCGACAAACGGCAGTGCCGCGCGTATGCCTTGCGTGAGGGGCTGGTATCCCGGCGCACCCAGCAATGGGTTGAGCCAGATCAGGCGACGGCACGAGCGCTGCAAGCGCGCCATCTCGGTCGCGAGCAGCTGCGGATCTCCCCTATCCCAGCCATCGGAGATCATCACCACGGTCGCGCCAGAGCGCAACACGCGGCGACTCCATTCATAGTTAAACGCTTTGATCGATTCGCCAATGCGCGTACCGCCCGACCAATCGTGCACGGAATTGACGACCTGCTCGATAGCGGAATCGACATTCTTCTTGCGCAGTTCGCGCGTAATTCGTGTCAGCCGGGTGCTAAAGACGAAGACCTCGACATTGTCGAGCCCCTGCTCCATCGCATGTACGAACTGGAGGAGGAGACGGGAATAGCGGTCCATCGATCCGCTGATGTCGCAAATCAGCACCAGCGGACGCATCTTCACCTTGTTTCGGCGGCGGCGAAGCTCGATCGGCACGCCGCCATGCTTCATGCTGTGGCGCAAGGTGCGGCGGTAGTCGATGAAATCGCCGTGTTTGGCTTTTTCCTTGCGTCGGGTCTGCCGGGTCCCGAGCTTCCAATTCATGGCAGAGATCAAACGCCGGGCCTCGGCGATCTCATCAGGCGAAAACTGGGCGAAGTCCTTTTTCTTGAACACTTCCCGCGCACTGAAGACGATCACATCCTCCGGCAACGCATCAAGATCCTGTTGATCTTCGCTGTTTTGATCATCGGTGTCTTCGACCGCAACGACGGCGCGTTCTTTCTTGGTGCTGTTCTTGTTATCGGCGGCTTGCTTCTTGCTGGCCTGCGCCTGTTCGGAATCGTCGCCCGGCGCGGGGGGCATATCGAACTCATGCCGCTCGAAGAGCTCGTCGGTGGCGACTTCCGGCTTGAGGATTCGCCGCCAGAATCGGGCGAACGCAAGGTCGAACACCGGAATCTGCTCCGGCGATGTGACGAGCGTGGTCTTGGCAGCCGAATAGAAATCGTCCCGGCGACGAAGATCGATGCTGGACACCGCTTCCACCAGGTTGATGATCTGTCCGGAACCGATGTTCATCCCCGCGTCGCGCAGATCGCGGCCGAGTGTGAGGAGGTTCGAGCTAATCGTCGAGGTGTTCGGCGTTCGCTCGAGATAGCTCCATCTAGGTTGGGATTCCACGCTCGGCTCGTTCCACGAGAGTCTCGGCGATATCGCCGCGAACACGGTCAACATCTTCCTGATACTTGAGAATCACCCCCAACGTGTCATCGACAGCCTGGGGATTGAGCGAGTTGGTGCCCAATGCCAACAGGGCATGCGCCCAATCGAGCGTTTCCGCCATCCCCGGGGACTTGAACAGGTCGACATCCCGCAGACCCTGGGTAAAAGTGCAAATCTGGGTGGCCAGTTTCTGCGGCGCTTCCGGGACCTTGGCCGAGAGGATGCTGAATTCCTTCTCGTACGTTGGGAAATCGATCCAGTAGTAGAGACAGCGGCGTTTGAGGGCGTCGTGAATCTCACGCGTGCGGTTGGACGTCAGGATGACGATCGGCACATGCTCGGCACGAATCGTGCCTAGCTCTGGGACGGTCACCTGGAAGTCAGAAAGCAGCTCCAACAGGAACGCTTCCAGCTCCTGGTCGGCGCGGTCGACTTCATCGATCAGCAGGACGGGCGACTTCTCATGCGCAGCATCGATGGCTTGCAGCAACGGTCGCTTGAGCAGAAATTCCTCGGAGAAGAGGTCACGGCGGGCTTGCTCACGGCTGATATCGCCAGTAGCTTCGATGGTCTGCAGATAGAGCATCTGCCGCGGATAGTCCCATTCATAGATGGCCGTGTTCGCGTCGAGGCCTTCGTAGCACTGCAACCTGATGAGCGGCGTATCGAGCAGGGTCGCGAGCACCTTGGCGATTTCGGTCTTCCCGACACCGGCCTCCCCCTCCAGCAACAGCGGCTTGCGCATCTGCAGCATGAGATAGAGGGTGGTCGCAAGTGAACGGTCGGCGATGTATTTCTCGGATCGCAGGGCGGATTCGAGTGCATCGACCGAGTCGAACGTTCGACCGGCATGGGGGTTCAGAAGTGGTGTAGTAGTGCTCAAAAATCGATCACCCTGATTGGCAGTACGGAATCACCCGCACATCTGCGAGCGACTTACTGGAAATTATCTCGCAGTTGTTCAGCGGTTGCCATTCTCAATCCGAGTCCCGAGTACTCGGGCCGGGATTAGCAGGATCGCGCCCCTTCGAACGACTGCACTGTCCCTCACGACCTGGGGTCTTCGGGCCAGCGACCGTACCAGTCGAACGGCTCTGGGTTCAGATTGACCACTACATTCTTGACCTGGGTATAGAGGTCGAGGCCATAGCGGCTCAGCTCGCGGCCAATGCCACTTTGCTTGAACCCACCGAAAGGCGCCTCGGGCGGATTGACGGTTGGGTAGTTGATGCTCACATTGCCCGATTTGATCCGCCGCGCTATGGTGTGAGCTCGCTTGATGTCGTTGGTCCAGATCGTGGCGGCCAGCCCGAAGATGGTGCTGTTGGCCGCGGCAACAACTTCATCCTCAGTCTCGAACGGAATCACCGCAAGGACCGGGCCGAAAACCTCGTTCTGCGCGAGCCGCATATCGGCAGAGACCTTGCCAAACACGGTCGGCTCGATAAAGTTGCCGTTGCTGAGTTCGTCCTTGGTAACGCGCTTGCCGCCGTGCAGAAGCTCGGCACCGTCCTCGACCGCGTAATCGCAGTACTCGAGTATCTTGCTTTGTTGTTGCCTGGAAATCACGGGTCCCATCTGGGTATCCCAGTCGAGCGGATCGCCAACCCGGATTTTGCCGACTCGCTCTACGTACAAAGACAGGAACTCGTCGTAGATCGACTTGTGCAGGAAGAGGCGCGTACGTGCGGTGCAACGCTGGCCGGCATTGGTGAAGATGGCGAACAGCGACCCGTTGACCGCTTCATCCAGGTCTGCGTCCGGGAAGACAATGTTCGGGCTCTTACCGCCGAGCTCGAGGGTGACATTTTTGATAGTACCGGCAGCGGAGCGCATGATCTCCCGGCCGGTCTCGGTTTCCCCGGTAAAGGCCACCTTTTCGACGAGCGGATGCGTGGTCAGGGTTTCGCCCAGTTCCTTGCCTGATCCGGTGATGACATTGAGCACCCCGGCGGGTATGCCGGCTTCGAGCGCGATCCGACCCAGGATCAGTGCCGTCAACGGGGTGGCGCTAGCGGGTTTGAGCACCACCGTGTTTCCCGCCGCGAGGGCGGGCGCCACTTTCCATGCCGCCATCAGCAACGGAAAGTTCCACGGGATGATTTGCGAGCAGACCCCATACGGTTCCCGCACGGTGTAGTCGAGCAACGGCCCGTTCATGGGAATCTGGTCACCCCAGATCTGCCCGGCGAGACTTCCGTAATATTCGAAGCAGTTGGCGGATGCGATCACATCTCCGCGCGCTTCGACAATGATCTTGCCGGAGTTCATCGTTTCGAGACGGCTGATCTCGTCGACGCGCTCACGAAGAAAGCTGGCCATTTTGTGGAGCGCGCGCGACCGGTCGAGCGGCGTGAACCGATCCCAGGGACCCGATTCGAAGGCACGATGGGCAGCTTCGATGGCGGCGACGGCGTCGGCGATTCCCGCCCTTGGCACAACACCGATGACCTCATTCGTTGCCGGGCTGACAGTCTCGAAGGTCGCGCCGTTGGAAGCGTCCACCTCTTTGCCATCGATGATCATTGAAAGTCGCAGCGTTTCGGTCATGTCAGTGGTCGCGTTCATCATCGTGCTCCCAAGCCTTGGTTCGATTTCGATCACATCACCTAGCGTAGCACCACGTCACATCGGCTAGAATTCACGCGGCTTGCCCTTGCCGGGGTGGCGAAATGGCAGACGCATCGCACTCAAAATGCGACGGGGCAACCCG
>JBBQPB010000110.1:0-6817 GCA_038331435.1 Thermomicrobiales bacterium
CCTCCGGTATCGGTGCCAACCTGCCGTTCGCCGATCAGCTCAACAACGTCGACGGTGTGCTGACCAGCATCATTTCCACCCTCGAGCAGGCCTGCCCGGGCAGCACCGAGGGTATCGGGACTCCGGTGGCCTCACCGGCCGCTGCCTAACGGTCGCGCTCCGGGCCACCGGAAACCAAATTACAGCGGAATGCGGCGGACCGAGAGGGGTCCGCCGCATTGCATTTCTCCCATGCGAGAATGCCCCCATGACTGGCTCGCTCGATATCGAAAACCCCGCTGAGCTGCTTGCCTACCTGCAGGCGGAAGGATGGGTGGTTCCTGGGGAGGTTCCCACTGTTGCGGTATTGCAGGGGGGAGTCTCCAACAAGACGGTGCTGGTCGAGCGGGTCGATGGTGATCCCTGGGTGCTCAAGCTAGCGCTAGCCAAGCTGCGGGTACAGGTCGATTGGTTCTCCCCGGTCGAGCGTGTGCACCGGGAAGCGCTGGGACTGCGCTGGCTGGAGCAGATCGCCCCACCGGAAACCACCACCCCACTCATCTTCGAAGACTTTCAGCACCATCTCATCGCGATGGCGGCAGTGCCCCAACCCCATGAGAACTGGAAACAGATGCTCCTGCGGGGTGAGGTGGATTCCGATCATGTCGATCAGTTCGCAACCCTGCTCGGCACCATTCACCGCGAAGGGGGCATCCGCCGAGACGAATTGGAGCCGGTCTTTGGGGATCGCGGCTTTTTCGAAAGCCTGCGACTGGAGCCCTATTTCGGCTTCCCCGCCAGCGAGGTACCGGAAGCACGTCAGTTCTTGCTCGATCTGATCGCAGAGACGCGCGCGCATGTGGAAACCCTGGTGCATGGCGATTACAGCCCCAAGAACATCCTGGTGCACCAGAGTCGGTTGGTGCTGCTCGACCATGAAGTCATTCATTTTGGCGATCCGACCTTCGATCTGGGTTTTTCGCTGACGCATTTCCTGTCGAAGGCCCATTACCTGCCGGACCAGCGGGATGCCTTTGTCGCATCGGCCCATGCCTACTGGGACCGCTACCGCTCGATCGTCGCATGCGAGCCATGGACTGACGATCTCGAAGGTCGCGCCGTGCGCAAGACGCTCGGCGTACTGCTCGCTCGGGTGCGCGGCCGCTCCCCCCTCGAATACCTCGACCAAACCGCGCGCGATCGGCAAGCCGCCGTCGTGATCGCCCTGATGGCCGATCCGCCCGATACCGTGACCGCGCTTTCCGATGCCTTTCTCGAACGAATCGCCGAACTGGAGTCCAGGTAGATGTCCGCCATCCGCACGCTGACCGCTCAGGAGATCCTCGATAGCCGGGGCCGCCCCACCATCGAGGTCTGCTGCACGCTTGAGAGTGGAGCGAGCGCCTGCGCCTCGGTTCCCTCGGGTGCTTCCACCGGATCGGCGGAGGCATTGGAGCTGCGTGATGGCGATCCCCAGCGTTATCGTGGACTTGGGTGCCGTACCGCGGTACAGAACGTCAACCGACCGATTGCGAGTGCCATGGCCGGCGTGGAGTTAGCTTCGCAGCAGGAGCTCGATGCCACGCTGATCGCGCTCGATGGCACGCCGAACAAGTCGCGGCTTGGCGCGAACGCGCTACTGGGGGTGTCGCTGGCGTTCGCGCGGGCGGTCGCGGTCGAGCGGAGTCTGCCGCTCTACCAACATTTCGCCACGATCCTCGATCCGAGCCTCGAGCTGACGGCGCTCCCTCGTCCAACGATCAATCTCTTCTCCGGTGGCAAGCATGCCGGCGGTCAGGTGGAGATTCAGGACATCTTGCTGGTTGCCAATGGAGCCGAGACGGTCGATGACGCGCTCGCCTGGACCTGGGCGGTCTATCAATCGGCCGCCGAGTTGATCGCGCAACGCTACGGCGAGCGCGCGTTGGGCGCCGACGAGGGAGGACTTGCGCCATCGGCGGGTTCGATCGAGGAGTTGTTCGAGCTGGCGGTGGATGCCATCGGTGCGGCCGGATATCAACCGGGAACCGATCTCTCCCTTTGCCTCGATGTCGCGTCGAGCCACTTTGCCGAAGAAGGCGGGTATCGCATTGCCGGCGAGCTGTTGTCTGCGGATCAGATGATCGAGCGCGTGAGCGGTTGGGTGGATCGCTATCCGATCGTCAGCGTCGAAGACGGTCTCGCCGAAGAGGATTGGGAGCATTGGCCCGCGCTCTACACGCGCATTTCGGACAAGTCCATCGTCCTTGGCGACGATCTCCTGACCACCAACCCGCGCCGCATTAAACGGGCCATCGAAACCGGATCGGCTAACGCCTTACTGCTCAAGGTGAACCAGATCGGTACCCTCTCGGAAGCCGCCGAAGCTGCCCGCATCGCGCGTGCCGCCGGCTGGGCCATTGTTGTCAGCGCTCGCTCCGGAGAAACCGAGGACAACTGGCTGAGCGATCTTTCTGTTGGATGGCAGGGTGACGCGCTCAAAGTCGGCTCCATCACCCGGTCGGAACGCCTCGCCAAATGGAACCGTCTACTCGCCATCGAACGGGAGACAGGATTGCCGCTGACACCGTGGCCGAACAGGTGATGCGCCAGGCCTCCTCGTCTCGCCATAGGCCACTGCGTTTGGCTGGCTATGACTACGCCCAAGCAGGAACATATGCCTTCACCGTGGTCGTTCGCGGACGGCGGTGTTGTCTCGGAATCGTCGGCGACAACGGATTTCAGTCCGGGAAGGCTGGCGAGATTGTTCGCGATGTCTGGGATCGCCTGCCCGGACGCTTCCCAACAATCCTCCTCGATGCATTTGTCGTAATGCCGAATCACATTCATGGCATCGCTCTCCTGGGCGCGAACCCGGGCATTGTCGAAGAAGTCGCCATGAATGGCGACGCTACCGGGATGTGGACAGGATTGGAGGCACCATACTGGATGCCGATCGATCGTCGTCTCGTTGCTTCCTGACGTTCAGGCTGCCATTTCGAATTGGCTCAAGTAAAGATCGGCATAGGCGCCATCGAGCGCCATAAGCTCGTCGTGCGTGCCTTGCTCCACGATCGAACCCTTTTCCATCACCAGAATGAGGTCGGCATTCCGGATCGTCGAGAGCCGGTGAGCGATCACGAAGCTGGTCTTGCCCTCCATCAAGCGATCCATCGCCTGCTGAATAAGCACCTCGGTGCGAGTATCCACTGAGCTGGTGGCTTCGTCGAGGATCAGCATTGGGCTGTCGGCCAGCATGGCTCGGGCAATCGTGAGCAATTGCTTTTCGCCTTGCGATACATTGTCCGCGGCCTCGTTGAGTTCCATCTGATAGCCGTCTGGCAAGGCCCGGATGAAATGATCGGCGTGGGCCGATTCGGCAGCGGCGACAACCATCTCGTGGGTGGCCTCGTCTTTCGCGTACGCGATGTTCTCTTCGATGGTGCCATTGAAGAGCCAGGTGTCCTGTAGCACCATGGCGAACAACGACCGTACTTCCTCTCGCGTCATGTCCTGTATGTCCACACCATCGACCCGAATGGCGCCAGAATCGACGTCGTAAAAACGCATGAGCAGATTCACGAGCGTAGTCTTGCCAGCGCCGGTTGGTCCCACGATGGCGATACGCTGCCCGGGTTTGATGTCGACGCTGAAGTCCCGAATGATGGGGGTTTCGGGATCATAGCCAAAGGAGACGTGGTCGAATTGCACCGCGCCACGGATGGGCGTTTCGAGCACCACCGCGCCGACTTCAGCAGGTTCTTCCTCTTCCTCGAGGAATTCGAACACACGCTCGGCCGCAGCGGCGGTTGACTGAAGCACGTTAGCCACGCTGGCCGCCTGGGTGATGGGCTGGGTAAGCTGGTTCGTGTATTGAATGAACGCCTGAAGGTCTCCGATACGAATACCGCCATGCAGCGCTAGATACCCACCAACCACGGAAACCGCGACGTAGCCAAGGTTTCCCACGAACGACATGACCGGCATCATCAGACCGGAATAGAATTGCGCTTTCCAGGCGCTGTCGTAGAGCGTGTTGTTGATGCCCTGGAATTTCTGGATGGAGGCGGCCTCTCCACCGAACACGCGCATCACCTGGTGACCGGTAAACATCTCCTCGATATGACCATTCATATCGCCAAGAGATACCTGCTGCTGTTTGAAATACTGTTGCGATCGGCCCACGATCAGACGGATCAAACCGAAGCTCAAGGGCAAGATGAGCACGGCAACAATCGTCAACTGCCAGCTAATCGTCAACATCATGATCAGGATACCGATCACCATCACAACCGACGTCACGATCTGGCTGAGACTCTGGTTGAGTGTTTGGCTGACGGTATCGACATCGTTGGTGACGCGGCTCAGCACCTCACCATGCGTCTTGGAATCGAAATACCGCAAGGGCATGCGATTGATTTTTTGGGCGATGCTCTCCCGCATATCGAAGCTGACGCGCTGAGCAACGCCCGCCATGATGTATCCCTGGGCATAGGCAAATGCCGCGCTGACGGTATAGAGCAGGACCAGCAGCATCCCCATCCGCTTGAGATGATTGAAATCGATTCCGGGGCGCTTGGAGAAGTCCATCGTTTCCATCTGGTCGCGTTGCGCCGCCGGAATGGAGTCGCGGACCGAAGCCGGCATCTCGTTCAGGACGTCGGCGCCAGTTGTGCCCGCAGGCAACTGAACTCCGGACGGAAGGTTCTTGATGACCTCGTCATAGGTCTGGCCAGACTGATACCCATACACGATGGTATTCGTCATGTCGCCCAGGATTTTGGGGCTGATCACGGCAAAGGTGGTGCTGGCAATAGCGAACAGAAGCACGACCATAACCCACAGACGAAACGGCTGCAGATACGTGATCAGCGTCCCCATCGTTTTCTTGAAGTTCTTGGGCTTCTCAACCGCCTGTGTCGCCATCGGGCCTCGGCCAAATGGGCCCGGACGGTTCTCCTGAGCTGGTGGGGTACGGCGTTCGCTCATGGCGCCAGCGGCCCCCGGTTAAGAGCGAGCTCTTCGTCAGAAAGTTGAGACGAAGCGATCTCCTGATAGATCGGACAGGTCACCATCAATTCTGAGTGGGGTCCCTGGCAGACCAAATGTCCTTTGTCCAGTACGAGAATGTTGTCTGCGTGGAGAATGGTGCTGACGCGCTGGGCAACGACGATCACCGTGCTGTCTTTGGTCACATCCCGCAGCGCGGCGCGCAAACGGGATTCCGTCCCAAAATCCAGCGCAGAAAAGCTGTCGTCGAAGATATAGATCTTGGGGTCTCTGGCAATGGCCCGGGCAATGGAGAGCCGTTGCTTTTGGCCGCCGGACACATTGCCGCCCGCCTGGGCAATGGGATGGTCGTAGCTATCAGCGTATTCATCGATGAACGCAGCTTGAGCGATATCGGCGCTCATTCGCATCGCTTCGTCGGTCAGGTCCGGCGCTCCATAGCGCAGGTTCGATGCGACCGATCCAGAGAAAAGCATCGATCTTTGCGGGACGTACCCGATCTTGTCATAGAGATCGTTCAAGCGCATATCGCGGATATCGACACCATCGATCAGGATGTGACCGTCGGTGACATCGTAAAAGCGGGGGATGAGATTGATCAGCGTCGACTTGCCGCTACCAGTGCTCCCTACGATCGCGGTGAATTCACCAGGGTGAGCCTCGAACGAAATGTCCTGGAGCACTGGTATTTCTGCTCCGGGATAGGAAAACGACACATGGTCGAAGACCAGCTCACCCCGTCCATCCGCGACTTGCTCAGCAGGTGATTCCGGATCGGTGATCGAAATCGGCGTATTGAGCACCTCGGCCACCCGGTTGGCCGAAACCGATGCGCGCGGCACCATGATGAAGATGATCGAAATCATGAGGAAGGCGAAAATCGCCTGCATCGAATACTGCATGTAGGCGAGCATCTCGCCGATGGCCAGATTTCCGCTGTCAACTTTCGAGGCGCCAACCCAGACGATAGCCACCAGGGTCAGATTCAGGATCAGCAGCATCATCGGTTGCAGCAATGCCAACAACCGGTTGACGAACAGGTTGACGTCGGTCAGCTCGGTGTTGACACCCTCGAACCGTTCCTCTTCGACCCGCTCCTTATTGAATGCCCGAATAACCCGCAGTCCCGTCAGGATTTCGCGGGTGACGAGATTGAGCCGGTCGACCAGCTTCTGGAGGAGTTGAAATCGGGGCATGGCAAAGTAAAACAACACGGCAATGACCGAGACGATCGCCACGACGGCGACCGCGATGATCCAGGTCATCGATGGGGCGATCCGGTACGCTTTGGCACTCGCCCAGACGGCGGTGATTGGAGCCATGAGCGCCAACCTCAGCAACAGGACGGTGACGAGCTGGACCTGCTGCAGGTCGTTGGTGCACCGGGTGATGAGCGACGCGGTGGAGAAGTGGTTGAATTCTGCGAGAGAAAACCGCTCCACCTTGGTGAAAAGGTCTTCGCGGATGTTTCTCACCATGCCCGTGGCAATGCGTGATGCGAGGAAGCCGACACCCACCATGAAGGCGCCGCCGATCAGGGAAAGAATGAGCATCCGAATGCCATTGCTGTAGATGGCGCTCTGATTGCCCCCAAGGATTCCTTCGTCGATGATGTTCGCTGTATAGTCCGGAAGGGCCAGGGTGGTAAAGACCTGACCGATGACGCACACCAGCAGCAGGGCAAACGGCCCAAGGAATGGCTTGAGATATTTAGCCAGCCCTAACATACGACGGGTCGCATTAGCGGTTGATCCTTATGCCGCACGATGGGCTTGCGAGGTTGGCTCTCGACTCGCAAATCCTAAGTTATGAGCCTGCCGTTCTGCTCGATTCAATCATGGTCAGATGA
>JBBQPB010000111.1:0-6802 GCA_038331435.1 Thermomicrobiales bacterium
CGGTCGGCGACCTCGAGGAAGCCGGCACCGCCAGCAAGAATCTCGACAAAGCCTGTCTCGAAATCGGACGCGATCCGGAGACGCTGGTCCGCTCGGTCAGCCCGGCGCTGGTCTTCCTCGAATCGCCGGCGAAGTTCGAAGAACATTTCCACGCCTACCGGGCGCTGGGATTCACCGATTTCCGCCTCCCGTGGCCGCGCAATCCGGGCCAGAAAGAGGTCTTCGACGAAGTCGTGGTTGAGCTCCTGCCCAAGCTGCGCGAATCGGTGTAAGCATCGCGGCCATTGTCAGCGCGCTTGCTATCCCATGCGAACCGGGGTGCCGGGGAGCGGGGTTTCGACTCGTTGCCGGGATTCGGATGCGACCGCGCCGGCTGCGCCAGTAACGGTGGCGGTGGGAGATTCATTGACCGTGAGCTGGAAGACGTCCGGACGGGCGTAGTGGCCGATGACATCGAGGTCGAACTTGCCGCGCGCGATCTCGCGCAGGTCGAGATCGGCGGTGAGGATGGTTTCCCCTTCGTAATCGGGGCCGGCGATGAGCTCGCCCATTGGGTTGACGATGCAGCTGCCACCCCGGCAATAGACCGTAGCTGGATCGTTGTCGAAGCTGGTGTCGTACTCGTCCGGGTAGTCGCTGCGCAGCGCGTACTGGTTGCAGGAGAGGACGAAACAACGCCCTTCCACCGCGATGTGGCGCATGGAGGCAAGCCAGCTCTCGCGCGCGTCCGCCGTGGGCGCGCAGTAGATCTCGATTCCCTTGGCGTACATGGTAGTGCGCAAGAGGGGCATGTAGTTTTCCCAGCAGATAACCGCGCCGATGTTGCCGATGGGCGTGTCAAAGACCGGCATGGTCGAGCCATCTCCCTGGCCCCAGATGAGTCGTTCGGAGGCGGTTGGCATCAACTTGCGGTGCTTGCCCATGAGCGTGCCAGCCGGATCGAAGAAGAGGACGGTGCAATAGAGCGTGCCGCCATCGCGCTCGATGACGCCAATGACGAGGTAGATGCCGTTGTCGCGGGCGATCTCGCTGAGGGTGTCGCACGCGGGACTGGGGATTTCCACCGACGATTCATAGTAGCGGCAGAAGAGATCGCGGCCGGCCTCGGTGCGGGCGCCGACGACCGCTCCGAAGCTGGCGCCGCGCGGATAGGCGGAAATGAACGCTTCCGGGAAGAGCACGAGCTCGGCCCCTTGCGCCCGCGCGCAGGCGGCGAGGGTGCGGGTTTTCGCCAGGGTCTTTTCCAGATCGAACGAGACTGGTGCGGCCTGAACGACGGCGACTCGGGTGGTGGGCGATGTAGGCATCGATGCTCCGTTCTGTTGTTCTCATCGATCGAGACTCTCGACGAAGAATTGGTTTCCGTGCGCCTCCGTTATCGGGCTGCGCCCGATCGCAGGGTACAGGTCCCTGCGCTACGACCGCCGTCCGTCAGGCGGTTGGCGTAACCGCTTCAGTCGCTGCCGGAGCGGGGGTCGCGGTGGGCGGCGGGGTTGGGTTGCCAGGCGGGACGGCGGCGGGTGCTTTGTAGGGTTGCGCGCTGGCGCACATGCCGCCGTCGAATTTGGCGAGATCGACGGTCAGGTCGGTCGAGCCAAAGGGGATGCGCACGATGATCCCCGCCTGGGCATTGGCGCCGTAGGCGGGCATCGAAACATAGAAGTCACCATCGGCACCGATTTGGAGATCGATCGGCGATTCGAGTCCCCAGGCGACGATGTCATACGTGTCCTGGCCGGTTTGCTCGAGGAGGCGACCGGTGCCGGGGCGCATGCCATCGGGACCTTCGTTACCAGTGGCCATTTCAATGGCGTAGAGGGTGCCGTCGGAATCGAGCGCCAGACCGGTGACGGTGGTGAGATTGGTCCAGACGTCCTCGACGACATTGCCCTGGCGGTCAATGCGCACCACTTTGGCGGAGCCATCGGCATGTGGGGCGGGCGTGAGATTTCCGACATAGAGACCGCCTTCGCCGTCGAGTGCGATGGCCGCGAGGACGGGATGGCCGAGGGAGAGATCGGCGACGACATCGATCGATTTGTCCATATGGATGAAGAAGACAAGCCCACGGTTCGAATCGATCAACCAGAACCCATCGCCGTCGTAGCGGAAGCGATAGGGCTCACCCAGCTCGTTGTAATCGCCGGGCAGGTAAATGGGAGGATAGGAATCGATATAGTTGGTCAGGTCGAGCCAGAGAGAGACGGAGCCGTCGTCCCCGGCGGTGTAGATGCCGTTTGGCATGGCGGGAGTGGGGCTGCCGGAACCATATTCCCCGGTGGCGGTTTGCAGCACATAGAGCTGATCGCCGACGAACTGCACGTCCATGGGGCCGAGGGCATCGCGGAAGGGATCGAACGTCGAGGGGAGGCCATTGGCAACCGGGACGGGGCAGCCATCGACGATCTTGACCACGGAAGAGGCCGCGCCAGTGGCTTTTTCGGTGGTGCCGGGACCCGACTGGGCGACATAGAGAACGCCATCCGGTCCCCAGGTGAAGCCGCGCGGGGCGGAGAGTCCGCTGGCGACGGCGGTGACGCCATCGTCCGACATCGGCGTCGCGGTTTGCGCGCCGATGGTTGCCATGGGAATGAAGGAGAGCAAGAGGGCTGCCGCCAGCGCGGCGATGGTGCGCGGGAAGGAATGGGTCGGCATCTTGTCTCCTGGGTGCGAAGGGCTGAAGCGGTTGGGTCGATCTTACCGGAGTTTGGCGCAGAAGGAGGCGAACAGAACCTGAGAGCTACCCCAGGAACCGAACCGTTGCGCGAAACGTTTCCTCTATTAGCAGGGGACGATTGGGCGCTCCGGCGTTCCTTCATCGAGGCCCGCGTATACTTTTCTATCGAAATGGGTGAACTACGCGCCCATTGCTCCCGTACCTGTTATCGTCGAGTTCCCGCGCATGTGACCCCGTCCTACGGAGGACTGTTAACCATTGGAACCGAGACCGTCACGGCCCAGCCGGGCGACCGGACCGTCGTCTACCAAGTCGACCCGTACTCCGTGGACGCCTTCGCCGACTGTCGAACCATCCGCTCCACCGCGCACCGCTGATATTTATAGCGGTCCGCAAAACCAGGGCGGGCAGTGGTACGGGCAGCCAGGAACGTACGCTCCTGATCAGACCGACTATCGCCAAACCGGCCCGATGACGCCGATCAAGCCGCGCAACGAGCGGAGTAACAAGTTGCTGCGCTATCTCCTGGCGGCATTGCTGCTGATCGGGGTCATCGGCGGAGGCGCCTATGCCATTACCCGCTTCCTGGGCGATGACGGCACTCCGGAGAATCCGCCGGTTGCGGCGGTGACTGACGGATCGGTGACGCCTACCCCGGCGCCTACGCAAGCGTCCGATGGCGGAGCCGCAGCGCCGACTGCCACCACCGCGCCTGAGATCGCGCCCACCGAAGCGCCGCTGCCGGCGTCGGATGCCACCGAAGTGCCGGCCGATGAGAGTGTCAATGCTGCCGCGGACGGTACCGCGCCAACGGCTCCCGCCGGTGACACGGACGTCGTGGCCGCGTCTGAAAGCGCCGAAGCCTTCTTGCCAGCCGCTTCCGATTTGGCCGGCGACTGGTCGGTAACGGACGAAGGGGAACGCACCAAGGCCGAAGTTGCCGCGGCGATTGGGGCGGATGGCGACGAGCTGCTGACCAGCTGGCGCTGGCGCGAGAATTTCTATCGCGATCTGAACCGCAACGATGCCGCGGACGCGCCAGACGATGCGTCGTTCATCAATGTCAGCGTGCACCGGTTCGCCAATGCCGACGGGGCAGCCGAATCGCTGACCGCGCTGTCCGACATCGTTGTGTCCGTGCAGGGGTTACAGGTTGTGGATGCCCCGGCGATCGGCGATGAGGCGCGCGGTTTGGCGGGTCCGGGTGATGGCGTCAATCTCTATGTGCTTTATGTGCAGGATGGGAAGTACCTGATCCGGATCGGTGGGTCGTCGGCCACCGGCGATCCGGCCGCGACGGTCAATGCACTGGCAGAGGAGATCGTGGCTAACGCGGATGCGCCAACCGCCTGATGGTCACAACCAGCCGATTCTCTGAGATGACGCCGGTAGGGACTCCCCGGCTGGTTTCAGTCCGTGTCCGGCACTCCAGCGCTGTTCGATGATCGCCGTGGCGCGACGCTGACGTGTTTCGCCCATCGCTCGGTTTACGCACCGAGGGGTGAAGTCCGAGACGAAATTGGTGGTTTTGGCCGATTTGGGTCCGTGGGTTAGAACAGAACGGCTGGACCCCGGTGAATTGCGGCGACCAGCATGGCTGGGTGACGTGTCTGCCTGACTGACAACGGCACGGTTGCATTTTTGTTATCCGCACACGTAAAATAAGTGAGAACGTGGCTGTAGTCACGTGTAGCGGCTTACAGCCGCAACTAATGAATTCCAGACTTAACAACTGAATGCGGTATGACGGGCACCCAGGTGGCGTCCCGTCGGTCATTCTGTCTGGTTTTCATACAACAATATTATGTTGTGTTGCGACCTCGGATTTTCCGGGGTCGTTCTGTATCCAGGAGGATTTTCGTGACAAAGAAGAACGGATCCAACGGTTCGAACGGCGCGCATGCCAATGGGCAGAGCAACGGTCGCGACACCAGCAAGGTGCGGGTCGCCATCATCGGCGTTGGTAACTGCGCCTCGTCGCTGGTCCAGGGCGTCGAGTATTACAAGAATGCCCCAGAGAACGAGCGCGTCCCAGGCTTGATGCATGTCAATCTGGGTGACTATCACGTTTCAGATATCGAGTTCAGCGCGGCGTTCGATGTGGTCGAGGGAAAGGTTGGCAAAGACCTCTCCGAGGCGATTTTTGCCGAGCCGAATAACACCTACAAGTTCTCCGATGTGCCAAACCTGGGCGTGAACGTGCATCGCGGCATGACGCACGACGGTATCGGCAAGTACCTCTCCGAGGTGGTGACCAAGGCTCCTGGGCCGACCGCCGATATCGTGCAGATTCTGAAGGACACCAAGACCGATGTGGTGGTTTCCTACCTGCCGGTCGGCTCCGAGATGGCAACCAAGTGGTATGTCGAGCAGGTGCTGGAAGCTGGTTGTGGATTCGTGAACTGCATCCCGGTCTTCATTGCCCGCGAGCCGTACTGGCAGAAGCGCTTCGAGGAGCGGGGCCTGCCGGTCATCGGGGACGATATCAAGAGCCAGGTTGGCGCGACCATTACCCACCGCGTGCTGACCAATCTCTTCCTCGACCGCGGCGTGCAGATCGATCGCACGTATCAGTTGAACTTCGGCGGCAACACCGACTTCCTGAACATGCTGGAGCGCGAGCGGCTCGTCTCGAAGAAGATCTCAAAGACCAACGCGGTTACCTCGCAGATTCCCTATGACGTTGGGGATGAGAATGTGCACGTTGGTCCGTCGGACTACGTGCCCTGGTTGAAAGACCGCAAGTGGTGCCATATCCGTATGGAAGGAACCACCTTCGGCGATGTGCCTTTGAACCTGGAGCTCAAGCTGGAGGTCTGGGACTCTCCCAACTCGGCTGGCGTGGTGATCGATGCGGTGCGCTGCATCAAGCTGGCGCTCAACAACGGTATCAGCGGTTCGTTGATGGCGCCGAGCTCGTACTTCATGAAATCCCCGGCGGAGCAGTATCCGGACGATATGGCCCGCAACCGCACCGAGGCCTTTATCAACGACAACCGCCTGGCGGGCGCTGCCAAGGTGAGCAGCCCGAACACGGCCGATGTCGAACTGGAGAAGGTCGAAGTCGAGGTCGCGTAGCTTTGAGCAGTCAGCCGATAGCTCAGGTATGCTACTGAGGAGCAGGCAATTCGGCAAGGTAACGTGGCATGGCGACGACACAACTGGTATCAACGGAAGAGCTTCTCGAGATGGGCAGCGACGCTCCGTACGAGCTGATCGAAGGGGTGCTAAGAGAGGTGTCTCCGTCAGGCTCGAAATCGAGCGTTATTGCGATGCGCATTGGCAGCGCGCTCCTGAGCTATGTCGATGCTCGTGGATGGGGTTATGTGACTGGCGAAGGCGGTGGGTACATTTTGAGTCACAGCCCGGCGACGGTTGTCGCTCCCGACGTCGGCTACTTCCGGAGGGATCGCTACTCTGGGGGCCTGCCGGATCGGGGGTTTTATCCGATGCCGCCAGATCTCGCGGTCGAGGTGATCTCTCCAACTGACAGAAAGACTGACATTGCGGAGAAGCAGGAACTTTACCGCCGGGCCGGCGTGCCCCTGATCTGGTGGGTCGATCCGAAACAGAGGACGGTTACCGTCTATCGGTCTGGCCGGGAGCCCGAGGTCGTCGACATGTCGGGAGTTCTCGCTGGTGAAGACGTGTTGCCGGGCTTCGCGTTGGACGTTCGAGCAATCTTCCGGGACTGAAGGGCGAGGCTGCCTCGCGGCCAACAAGTGGTACACGGCCCGAAGGTGTGATCTCAGCAATCCCCGTGCCCTGCAATGGGTACGGGGATTTCTTGTAGGGCGATTGTTGCGTGGGCTGGAGTCAGAATGGCGATCCGCTTCCGGCGTAGCCGTGCCGATTGAGTCCCTGACTCGGCCCCTTGAAGAGCATTAGTATCAGAAGCACTAAACCGGGGACTATTAGTATTGAGAGCAGCATCAGCCAGCCACTCTGGTCGAAATCGTGCAGACGCTTGATGCCCGCAAAGATCGAGACAATGATGGCAACCAGCCAGGCGGCCAGCAGCACGAGCAACAGAAGGAAGGGAGCATCGAGGAGGACGGTGACGGCCCAGATCACAAAGACGCCGAGCCAGATGCCGACGATGGTCAGAACGTATTCCAGCCGCCC
>JBBQPB010000112.1:0-6801 GCA_038331435.1 Thermomicrobiales bacterium
CTGAGCTTTCCGACCTCACGCCAGCCGAGCTGGACGAGCTGCTCGACCCGCTTTCGCTGACCGAAGGCGGCATCAAAAGCGGCGCTTCCGGGGGCGGAGGGTAGTCTCCGTCCGCACCTGTGTTGTCATCGCACCGCGGCCCGTCGTCGTGGCGGGCCGCCGTGACCTTGTGCTTCGCCCCGCTGGTTTACGCCAGTCCCGGAACCGCGCACGAAAACTCGGTGTACTCGATGCCATCCAGGGTCCGTGGGCCGTCTGGACCGCACATCGGGCAATCGGGGTCTTTGCGAATCGGAATCTCTCGAAAGACCATCGGTAGCGCGTCGAGCATCAGTAATCGCCCGATCAGCGGCTCGCCGATACCCAGAATGAGCTTGATCGCTTCGGTCGCCTGAATCAGCCCGATGATGCCCGGCACGACTCCCAGCACACCTGCCTCGGAGCAATTGAGCGCGGTACCGGGTGGTGGTGGCTCGTCGAACAGGCAGCGATAGCAGGGGCCTTCGGGTAGTGAAAAGACCGTTGCCTGGCCGCGGAACCGATCGACGCCGCCATGCACGTTTGGTTTGCCGAGCAGCACGCAGGCGTCGTTGATGAGATACCGGGTCGCGAAATTATCTGCGCCGTCGACGACGACATCGTAGCGACCCACCAAATCGAGCGCGATCGCGTTCGATAGCCTTTCCTGGATCGGTTCGACCACCACATCGGGATTCAACTCGGCGATCGCCTGCATGGCCGAATCGACCTTGGCGATTCCGACATCGCCGGTGCCGTGGATGACCTGCCGTTGCAGGTTGCTCTCGTCGACAACGTCATCGTCGATTATCCCGATGTGGCCGATACCGGCCGCCGCCAGATAGAGGAGTGCGGGGGAGCCCAGGCCGCCCGCGCCGACCACCAGCACTCGGCTCGCGAGCAACTGCTCCTGACCAGCTTTCCCTATCTCCGGTAGCAGCAGATGGCGGCTATAGCGGGCAGAGAGCGCCCGTGTCATTGGCCCGGGGGTCGTCCACGGCAGATTCGCCTGTTTCCATCCGTTGAAGCCCGGCGCCAGGGAAATCGGATCGGTATAGCCAAGCGCCCGCATAATCTCGGCGGCAACAAGCGAACGAACCCCACCGGCGCAGTAGACAAGCACCGGTGTCGATTTCTGCGGCAGTTCGGTTTCGACCCGCTCGGCAACCTGGCCCAGCGGAATGTGGATCGCTCCGTCGATCATCCCCTGTTCGACTTCGACTGGTTCGCGTACATCGAGCACGGGAATGTGATTCGCGATCAGAGCGCGGGCCTCGTCGAGACCGACCTCCTGGATCGTGGCGCCGGTGGCGAATGGCGGTTGGTGGTAGTTTTGCGACATGACGTTGGTTCCTTAGATGGCAGCCGAATGCTGCCAGAGACCCTACCGTACCAGCCCGCTCAGCCGCCACGGACACCTCAAATGACCGATTCCACACGTGCCACCCGAATTGCCGTTCGCGACGATCACAACTGCTTTGGATGCGGGGCGGACAATCCCTGGGGGCTGCGTCTCATTTTTTTCGCCGAGCCGGACGGTTCTGTCGTGAGTCACTGGACGCCGCAGATCAACCATCAGGGATACGACAGTATGGTCCATGGAGGGATCATCTCGACGGTTTTCGATGAGGTCATGGCATGGGCGGTCACCAATGCCGGGATCTGGGCGGTGACTGGCCGGTTGAGCACCACCTACCGCAAACCAGTCGAGATTGGGGTTCCCACCATCGCGCGCGCCGAAGTCGGAACGGTGACCAGCCGGACCGCCGACGTCACGGCCACCATTCGCCGCGCATCGGACAGCCTGCTGCTCGCTGAAGCGACGGCTCGCTTCATCCGCGTTTCGCAACAGCAAGCCGACGCCTGGCAGGAGCAATACGCTCGCGCGCAAAACCCCGAAACACCGTAGTGTCGGATCTCCGTGTCCGGCTAATCAGCGTTGATCAACTGCCAGGCAGGGTCGTCCGGCACGACGACTGCACTTGAGCGGACAGATATGCCCGCTCAAGTGCTACGTCTGATCTGTGCCGTTTTGATTGGGAAGATTTGGTTTTGCTGATTGCACCATCAAGTTCAGCACCTGAAGCAACTGGCGGATGTTATTTTCGTCCAGCAGAAAGAGGGCCAGCCCGGTTTCCTCCGCATGGAAATCGACTTGTTCGGCGCTGCTCGATTCTCCGGATAGCTGGATCGCGGCGAGCCAGTCGCGCGCCTGGGCATTCGCTTCGGAGAGGAGACGCAATAAGTTGGTGGCGGTTTCCTTGCGCACCTCGTCACGCGCGTCATCGGGAATGGTGGGCGCCGATTCCTCGGATCCGGTCCCGGTCAGGGCGCGATGCGTCGCGGGGGTGGTGGCCAGGATGAAGGCTTCATCGTCGGTGACCGCGTGAGCAATGATGCGCGGACCGGGCGTGTTCAAGGTTGCCGCACGCTCCAGGGTGCGCAAATCGGTCTGGAAGAACTCGCTTCCCTGACGACCGTCGTCATCCGCGGTGTTCAGCTCATAGTGATAGATGAGGAATGCCGCCACGCCGATCGAGGATTCGAGCTCGATGGTCGAGATACCTGCGTTCTGATCGCGCTTGAATGGCAGAATTTCTTCAGCAAGATCGCTGGGATCTTCATCGAGCTCCAGCGCTTCATTGACGAAGGCCGCGAGACGGAAGGCAATCGGTTCGAGCGGTTCGGACATGCTTGGATCGCTTTCTGAGGCAGTCGCTACAGTTCGAGCAAAGGATAACGGGTCGAGAAAAGGGGGCAAGGTGGGCACGAAGCCGAGTAACGAGATCGCCGAACAGATGATGAACGCAGCCATCGAGGCGGCGGAACGCGCCTATGTGCCGTATTCCAACTTTCCGGTCGGCGCGGCGGTGCTCACCGCGGAGGGAACGATCGTGACCGGGTGCAACGTCGAGAACGCCAGCTACCCGGTGACCAATTGCGCCGAGCGCGTGGCGATCGGCACGGCGGTGGCGACCGGATCGCGGATCATCCAGGCCGTCGCGGTCTATGCCCCGCGGGTAGAAACGGTCACGCCATGTGGCGCCTGCCGGCAGGTCATCAACGAGTTCAAACCAGCCGACGATGAACTCTGGATGATCTTCAGCTCTGCCGATGGGCCTTTTCTGGTGCCGTTCTCTGAAATCCTGCCGCGCGCCTTCGGTCCACGCGACCTTCAGGACTGGGGCTCCGGTCCGCCGGAATGGAGCCGGAGCGAGTAATTGCTACCGAACCGCTTCGACCAGCGCATCCGACAACCTCGCCCATCGTGGCGGCACGAACGGCCAACGCTGAAAGGTCGCGCGGTTGGCGAAGATCGCCGCAGCCAGTTCGATCGTAGGGTCTGCCCACAGCAACGTGCCCGCCGCGCCGAAATGGCAGAAGGTCTGTGGGGAGGTGAGGTTGCCGGTCCAGTGCTTCGCTTTCGTTCCCTTGATCTCCCAACCGAGACCCCAGTACGCAACCGGCCAACGCACCCGAGCGGCCTGTACTTCACCCTTGAGGCCGTGTACCTGATCGGTGATCATCTCCTGCGCGAGTTCGGGCAGAATGAAACCGTCACCTTGAAGCAGGAAGGTCGCGGCGAAACGAACCGCATCGTCTGGCGAGCCGTAAAGCCCACCCCAGGGAATCGCGAGATCACGCCAATACTGGCTGTTGTACGACTCGGTCGGCCGTCCCTGACCATAAACGTCACGCACCCGGCCAATACGCCGGTCGAGCTCAGGTCCGGGCCGCGCGATTGTGTTGTGCAGCTCCAGCGGATCGAACACGTTTTCCTGCGTCATATCCCAAAAATCGCGGCCGGTCACCGCTTCTGCGAGCCGCCCGAGAATGCCATAGCCGATGTTCGAGTAGATCAGCTCGGTAGCGGGCGTGGTCCAGAGCGGTTGGCGCAACATGACATCGGTGATCTCACGCAACGTTGGTGCTTCCCGGCTACTGAACGTCCCGCGCGGGAGATCCTCCGGCAACCCCGAGGTGTGGGACAGAAGCTGGCGCACGGTGATTTGTCCGCGTAAATGACGCAACGCGTCGTCCGGCGACGTCGTTGACGCGAACCCGGGCAGATAGGAGTCCACCGGTTCGTCCAGTGTGATCAGGTCGCTTTCCACCAGAGTCATGATGGTGGCGGCGGTCATTGGTTTGGTCACCGACGCCAATCCGAAGAGGGTCGCGGCGTCGACCGGAACGCCTGGCAGCGCCTCACCGGCGTAGCGGCGTCCGACGATTTCCCCTTTGTGCCAGACAACGGCCGCGGCGCCGGGAACACCGGATTCGCCGATCCAGTTATCGATTTGCTCGAGTGCGGTTGCAATCTTGTTCGAAATGGACATGGGTCGTGCCGAATGACTCCTTGCTCGACGAGTTGCCTACAGATTGGAGGCCGCACGTTGATGGGGCCTCGGAGCGGTGCTGCGCGATGCTCAGATTGCCGGGAGATGGGAGCGCGGCGGCGGCGGGCTCTGAGCGTTGCGCGGTATTATCCCCGGCTGATGCATCGATAGTTTGGACGGGAGCGAGCTTCGGGATGGCGCAAGAACCCACACTGGTTGTTGTCAACGATGCGGAAGCAATGAGTCAGATGGCCGCGGAGATCGTGGCCGAGGTGCTGACGATACGTTCGACCGCGCCCATCTCGTTACCGACCGGCAGCACCCCGGTGGGGATGTTCAATAAGCTTATCGCCGCGTCGCAGTCGAACGAGCTCGACTTGAGCCGGTTTCAGCTTTTCTGTCTGGACGAATATCTGGGCGTCACGCAAGACAATCCGAATACGCTGACTTCCTGGTTGAAACGAACCCTGATCGAGCCGGCCGGTATTCCGATGGCGAATGTCCACATCCTGCCGGTCGACGACGCCGATCCCGCTGCCGGCGCGAAACGGTACGATCAGTCGATCCGCGATGCAGGGAATCTGGCGCTGGCGGTGGTTGGCATCGGGAACAACGGCCATATCGCCTACAACGAGCCGGGCTCGGACGCCGATTCGCGCACGCGAGTGATCGATCTCACCCAGGAATCGATCGATCAGGCCGCCGGGTATTTCGACGGCGCTTCCGTGCCCACCAAAGCCATGACCGTTGGGGTGGGAACCCTGATGGAATCGGACCGCATCGTGTTGATCGCGACCGGTTTGGGCAAAGCCGACATCCTGCGGCGTGCACTCAGAGAGCCAATGTCCTCCGACGTACCCGCTTCCTGGCTGCGGCTGGTGCCAGAGCAAGTGACGATCATCCTGGACGAGGCCGCCGCTTCGCTTCTTTAGCCTAGTTCTCGACTGCCAGCTCTAGCGCGATCGCATCGACCAGGCGGGCATTGGTAATCTGATCGACGCTGAAGATAACTCCGCGCTCGTTGCGCGGTATCCGTTTGTTGTATTGCAGCAGATTTCCAAATAGGTCGGTCATTTTGCCGCCGGCTTCCTGGATGATGAGATCGGGCGCCGCGAAATCCCATTCCCACGCAAACGTCTGCTCCTCGATCGTCGTCCCAGGCTTGTAGCCGACGACCGCATCGGCAAGCTGCCCATCCGGCATGATGCGTCGCAACGAAATTCCGATGTTCGACACCTGCGGTGCGGGAGCACCGAGCCGAACTGCTACCCGCTCGAAGAAGGAGACATTCTCCGGATAGCCAAGCCAGACCGAGGTGAGCAGGCGAGGAGGTTGCTCCTGTGTCAGTGCGGTCAGGTGCAGCGGCTCGCTCACGCCATGCTGCTCGATGGTGGCTCCCTGGCCGGTAACCGCGGAGAGCAGCATGTCCTCGGTAGGCTGGTAGGTGACGGCCACGACCGGACGGCCCTCGACAATCAGTGCGATGTACATATCGAACTCGCCGGTGTGATCGATGAACTGATTGGTGCCATCGATGGGATCAACGATCCAGACCCGGGCATTGCCCAGCCGCGCATCGTCGTCGACGCCTTCCTCGGTCAGGAGAGCGTCATGCGGAAAGGCGTCGAGAATGGCTGCACGGATGATCCGGTCGGCGGCGAGGTCGGCATCGGTGACCATCGAGCCGTCGTTCTTGACATATTTCTCGGCTGAGTGCTTGGTGTAGAACTCCATGACGGCAGCGCCGGCGGCGCGTGCGGCGGCCTTGGCCACTTCCAACTCGTTTGTCCAGGTGGTTTGTGACTCGCTCATGTGCTTCGACCGCGCTCCTGCACTAAACTGCGTGTATCTGCCCGCTTCGTTCCATTCTCCGCGCCACTCTGGCGGGTTGTTTCATGCCCGGATTATCAGACAGTCAGCGTTGCATCGTAGAGTTCGAGCGTCTTGATCGGCATATGCTGGTCATTGCGCCTCCCGGCAGCGGCAAAACGCACACCATCTCGCAACGCATCGCGTGGTTGCTGGAGCAGGGCCACGCCGAACCAGAGCAGATCCTCGCGCTCACGTATACGAATAAAGCAGGACTCGAGCTCAAGGATCGAATTGCCAAACGCGCGAATCCGCATGTGCATGCGTCGACCATGCATAGCTGGGCATTCGATATCCTTCGCGACCACGGGACGGAGATCGGCCTGTCGGACGGGTTCCAGGTCTGCGACGAATTCCGGCGTGCGGACATCATTCGGCTTGCACTGCAAACCGCCGGCTACGATCAGGTAGATGACATCGAAGTCACCCAGGTTGGCAAGTGGATTGCGCAGCGTAAGGGGAATCCCGGTGTCGATCCCATGCAGCGGGTCTCCTTCGGGGCTGACACCATGGCAGTGGTCGAGGAATCCTATCGTTACCAATTGCGCGACCAGGGTCTGCTCGATTTCGAGGATCT
>JBBQPB010000113.1:0-6782 GCA_038331435.1 Thermomicrobiales bacterium
CAGTGACGCCAGCCGTGGCAGAACTTCTTCGGCGGAATAGGTCCAGGTTGTGTTCCAGATATCGGCGTATTGGGCAGTGAGGCGCAGGAGCCGGGGACCGTCGGTGCCGACCATGATCGGCAGATCTCCGCGCCGCGGACCACGGGGGCGGACGACGGCGCCATCGGTCGTGTAGTAGACGCCGTGGAGGGTGGATTCGTCCTCGTGGATCAGGTGGTAGAGGATGTCGAAACCTTCTTCGAAGCGGGAGGCCCGGTGGTCATATGGGAAGCCGTAGGTGGTGAACTCGGGTTCGTGCCAGCCGGCGCCGAGACCGAGGATAAGCCGCCCGTTGCTTATCTCATCTGTGGTTTCCGCGATTTTCGCCAGCAATGCCGGGTTTCGAAAACCCATGCAGGTGACCAGTGGGCCGATTTCCACCCGTGAGGTCGAGGCGGCTATGGCGGCCAGCATCTGCCAGCATTCCCAACGGCCCTCAGTGGGCGACTCATGCAGCTCGAAAATCATGTGGTCCGCTACCCAGACGGAATCGAGCCCAGCATCTTCGGCTTTTTGCGCCAGTCGCAGAACGTCGGTCCAGCGGTGGATGCCGGGGCTCATCTTGCCGTCGCCATTTGGGAGATAAAGCCCGACTTTGATGTCGGCTGGCGTAACTGGGGTCATTCCGATTCCTCCTGGATGCGTCTATGCCACCCCGTACCCAGCGATCGTTACGAATGGACCGAGATGACTCGACGCATTTTGCGGCAAATGTTCGATACTGTACGTGCTCTGATTAGGATGGGGCGGGTGAGGATTCACGCAGTTTGGATTACGTCGTAGCCGGCTTTGGAATTGGCGCCGTTCTGGCGCTGATCGGGTTTGCCCTTTGGGAACTCTTCGGCAATGCCGAGGCACCGGGCACGAACTGGTTGGGAAGGGCCGCTATTGGTCTCATGCTCGGGTCGCTCGTGATCTGGGCGGTCACCGGCGTGTCCCTCATTTCCCATGTCAACGACTCGACTGGCTCCAATCTGGTGCTTTTGACCAGCCTGGTCACCCTGGCGGCCATTGCCATCGGCACCTTCTGGTACTGGCGGGCCGAACGGATGCTGGCCGACTCCCGGCCCCATCCGGCCAATGCTTCCGTACCGCGAGCGGCAGCGCCGGCAGTGGCAGCGTCGCTGGCAGGCGAGGATGTCGAGCTCACCGCATGGGATAGCTGGCCAGACCGTGACGCCGCGGATCAGTCAAAAACGACGTCCGACGGGCCGGAAAGCGAGCCATTGCCGAGCTTCGAACCGGAGGTAGCGGTCGAAGCTGCTCTCGCACCTGAGATCGAGATTGTCCCTGACGAGACCGAAACGGTAACGAACGACGTGGTGGATGCCGTTCCCGAAGGGGCGGCGCCGATCGTGCCGGCCGCCGACGCAGGGAGTCCCGATTCCGAGCTCCCATTCAACCTCCGCCAATTCCGTCCGATCGTTCTAGCCGAACCGTTGGAACCCCTCGTGTTGGAGGAGGGGTTGCTTGCAGAGGCTGTCGATCCCGCGCCGCCTGAGGTGGTCGTTGATGAGGAAGCACTCGTTGACGCTGTAGAGGTCGTCGACACCGCCCGGGTTGCCGAGCTCGAAGCACCAGTTCTGCAGGACGAGGAGCAAGATCAGCCGCTCGCTGGCGATATCGACGGATCGGTGGTTGCGTTCGAATCGTCGCTCCTGCTGGATGTCGATGGGAGCCTGGCGGAGGAAGGCGGCTATCGCTCACCTTTGCTGTCCGATCTTGGTTCGGACCAGCTCGAAGGCGTCGGACTGGCGAAATGGCGACCCGATGCCCGGCTCACTGGGCAAGAGGACGAAGAGAGCCCTTTGCCCACAAACACCAACCTACGTTCCTGACACTATCCTGGAACGCACCCTGAAATGAAGAAGGCGCCGAATGAGCGCCTTCTTTGCATTCAATTGTTCGGGGTGCTCTTAGCCTCCCAGGGTGTCGAAGTATTCTGCGTAGGCGAGGCGAGACAGGGCTACCTCCTCCGGGCGAATCCATTCATTCGGAGCGTGCGCGCGGCTGCCGGGCAGTCCGAAGCCGATGGTGACCGGTCCGATGCCAAGGATTTCGGTGAAGACATCAGTGATAGGAACCGTGCCTCCGGAGCGCACAAGTCCCGGTGCCTCACCGAAAACCGCGGTGAGCACGGCCACTGCTTCGGCCATACCGGGTGCATCTTTGGACAGGAGGAAGGGGTTGGCCAATCCTTTGCCGGGAACGACCTCGATGGTTGCCCCGACCGGGGAGTGCTGCTCGATGTGTTTTTCGATGAGCTCGAGGATCTTTGCGGGACGCTGATCCGGCACCAGCCTGCTGGTGATTTTGAGATGCGCTATAGCGGGGGTGACTGTTTTGCTCCCGTCGCCCGTGAAACCGCCCCAGATGCCGTTGAAGTCGATGGTCGGGCGGGTCCAGCGCAGCTCTTGAACCGTGTAACCCTCCTCGCCCAGGATGGCCGTGATGCCGGCTTCTTCCATGAACTGCTCATCGGTTCCGCTTTCGGTGACCGCGGCGATATCGCCACGTTCTTCGTCGGTCAATGGGCGCACATCGTCGTAAAAGCCATCGATGGCGACCGAACCATCCGGATTGTGGAAGGAAGCCGCCAATTGGGCGATGGCGCGCACCGCGTTTGGCACGGCCGCTCCGTAGGAACCAGAGTGCAGATCGGTGGAACTTGTGGTCAGGTTGACCTGGCAGCCGACCAGCCCCTTCAGGCCGATGGCGAGGGCTGGTTTGTTGACACCCATCATTCCGCCGTCGCCGGACATGATGATGTCCGACTTGAGCTCAGCAGCATAATCGGCAACCACCTCCGGCAAGTTGGGACTGCCAATCTCTTCCTCGCCTTCCAGCAGCAGGATGAGATTGATCGGCAACTCGCCTTTGACCGCGGCCAGCGCTTCGATCCCCTGCAGAATGCCGAGCAGGTTCATCTTCATGTCCGACGAGCCGCGGGCATAAATCTTGCCGTCCCGCTCGGTTGGCTCGAACGGATCCGATTCCCAAAGCTCGACCGGATCGACTGGCTGGACATCGTAGTGGCCGTAGATCAGCAAGGTCGGTTTCACGTCCGAGGTCTCCCAGCGGCCGTAGACGACGGGATGCAGCGGGGTTTCGATCAGGGAGACATCGGCAACACCGGCTTTTCGGGCGCGGTCGGCAACCCATTCCGCGGCTTTGCGCGTATCGGCGGCATGTTTCGGATCGGTGCTGACACTGGGAATGCGCAACAGCTCGTAGAGCTCGGCATCGAACTGCTCGGCGTGGGCGTCGAGATAGTCCTTGACGGCGGCGTTAGTCATGGTGTTTTCCTCCCCGGAGTGAGCGGAACAGGCGTCGCCACGAACGCCCGCGAATATGGCGTCATGATGCCCCAACGAAGCTTGTTTCGGGGAGTGGCGATCAGGCTGGGATGAGATTTAGCTCTAACAGCTCGTTGCTGGCATTGCGAAGCTCGATGCGGTCAGCGAGGGTCCAGCCGGAGAGATCGCCCAGGGAGAGGGGGCGCGCACCCTCGACCTGCAAGCGCAGAAGACCAGCAGCAAACTCGCGCGGTTCGACAGTCGTGACGAAATCCAACTTCTCGACGTAGGTCTTCAGCGCCAGGGCGGCGGACGCGCGTGGTACGCCATGGACCAGCAGCGTGGTCGATACGGGGGTAGAGAAATCGATCGATGCGGCAGCCGCGACGGGCGCGGCGGCGACCGGGGCAGCCACAGGCACTTCAGGCACGACAACTTCGACCGTCGCGACTACCTCGGTCGCGGTGTCCTCGGTCGGTTTCGGTCGCTCGGCCTTCCTGCGAGTGGACCCGGTGGCCGCGTTGACGACTGCGGCAGCCTCAGGTGGCGCTTCGGTCGTCAGACCCAATGCAGCCGCTTGCGGAGCAACGCTTTCGTCCGAGTGGGCTCCGCTGCCTTCCAGCTCATCGAGCGCATCGGTGACGCGGCGGGCGAGTTTTTCGCTTTGAGATTGGAGCGCGGTCAAGTCGTCCAATATGTCCGAGAGCAGCGCGCGATAGCGATTGCGTTCGGCGGCAAAGTCGTTATCCAAACGGGCGGACGCTTCTTTGAGCAACGCGCTGGAGGAGGCGATGTTCTGCCGGATGATCTCATCGAATTGCTCATAGAAGGAAAGCCGCTCGCGCGCCTGGTCGAGATCGGTTTCGACCTGGCTCTTGCTTTTGTTGGCGCTCATGCTTTGCCCCGATTCGGCCCGCCGGTTACCCGATCCGACCGCGAAATCCGCGAATTCACTGCACGATTCGCGATTTTAGCATGGCAAATTCGTGGATTCTCGAATGGTTCTGCCAACCATGGTGGCACGCCCATCGCGCGATGACCATTTCCGCCAATTTATCGAGGCGCGTCACCTACAATTCTCTTATGAATAATCTTCTGCAACTCGCTCGCGAGCGCGTAGTCGTGTACGACGGCTCGATGGGCGCCACCATTCTCAATATGCAGCTCACCGCCGAAGATTATGGCGGCAAAGAGGGGTGTAACGAATACCTGGTCATGATGCAGCCGCAGATCATCCAGGGAATTCATGCCTCTTATTTAGAACTCGGCGTCGACGTTATCGAGACCGATACGTTTGGCGGCAGCCTGATCAAGCTCGAAGAGTACGGGCTTGGCGACCTGACGTATGAGCTGAACCGCGCGGCAGCAGAACTCGCGCGCAACGTGGCCAACGAGTATTCCACTGCTGGACATCCGCGGTTCGTGGCTGGCTCGATCGGCCCAACCGGGCTGCTGCCTGCTTCAGAAGATCCGATGTTGGGCAATCACCGCTTTGACGAGATCGTCGATCTCTTTACCGATCAGATCCGCGGTCTTGTCGACGGTGGCAGTGACATCTTGATCATCGAAACCGTGCAGGATATCCTGGAGCTCAAGGCAGCGATCTATAGCGCCATGAAGCTACGGGAGGCGGGTGGCCGCGCGGTGCCGATTCATGCGTCCCTGACGCTCGACACCTCAGAGCGGATGCTGCTCGGCACCGACATCGCCGCTGGCTTGAGCATCCTCGAACACCTGCCGGTCGACTTCATTGGTCTCAATTGCTCCACCGGTCCAGAGTACATGCGCGAGCCTGCCCGGTATCTTGGCGAATACAGCACCAAACCCGTCGCGATCATTCCCAATGCCGGCATTCCGAGCAATCAGGACGGCATGGCGGTTTTCCCGCTGGAGCCGGATTCGATGGCGCGCCAACTTCGTGAGATGACCGAAAGCTTCCAGGTCGGTGTGGTGGGCGGTTGTTGTGGCACGACGCCAGAACATTTGCAGGAAACGTTGCGTGAGATTGGGACCCGGCCGGTCACCTTGCGCCCGGAAACACCGCGCCGGCAGATTGCGTCCATGATCCGGGCGGTCGATCTGACGCAGGTACCGGCACCGATGATCGTCGGAGAGCGGCTGAACGCCCAGGGGTCACGCAAGGTCAAGCGCCTGGCGCTTTCGGACGACTATGACGGAATGGTGGCGATCGGGGTAGAGCAGACCGAAGAGGGCGCGCACGCGCTCGATGTTTGTATGGCGCTCACCGAGCGCGCGGACGAACAGGATATCGTGCGCAAGCTGGTGAAAAAGCTGGCGCTGAATATCGAAGCGCCGTTGGTGATCGACTCGACTGAAGCGAATGTCATCAAAGATGCGCTGGAGCAATATCCGGGCCGGGCGATCGTCAATTCGATCAACATGGAGAATGGCCGCAAGCGTATCGAGTCGGTCATGCCCTTGGTCAAGACCCATGGCGCGGCGGTCGTTGCGCTGACCATCGACGAAATCGGCATGGCCAAGACGCGCGAGCGAAAACTGGAGATCGCGCAACTGATCTATGACATCGTCACGCAGGAGTATGAGCTCCGCGGTGACAACCTCATCTTCGATGCGTTGACCTTCACGTTGGCGACTGGCGATCCTGAGTTCAATGAATCGGCCCTGGAAACGATCGAAGGAATCCGCGCCATCAAAGCGGCGATGCCCGAGGTCTATACGATCCTGGGAGTTTCGAACGTCTCCTTCGGCTTGGGTCAACCTGCGCGTCGCGTGCTCAATGCCGTGTTCCTCTATCACTGCGTGGAAGCGGGCCTCGATCTCGCGATCATCCACCCGTCGCACGTCATTCCGTTCTCCGAAATTCCTGAGGAAGAGCGCAAGCTGGCAGAAGATCTGATCTTCTATCGCAAGCCGGAAGCACTGCAGGAATACATTCAGTTTTTCGAGGGACGTGCAGACGTCGCAGTCAGCAGTGGGCCTGATCCAATGGCGGAAATGACGGTCCGCGAGCGGCTGCACTACCGCATTGTCTATCGCAAAAAAGAAGGCGTGGAAGCGGACATCGATCAGGCGGTTGCCGAATCCGGTGATCCCGTCGACGTCTTGAACAATGTGCTGCTACCGGGGATGAAGGAGGTTGGCGACAAGTTCGGCGCGGGCGAGCTGATCCTTCCGTTCGTGTTGCAATCGGCTGAGGTGATGAAGAGGGCGGTCTCCCAGCTGGAAACCTATATGGACCGAGTGGAAGGCACCTCGAAGGGTGTGGTGGTACTCGCCACGGTCTATGGAGATGTGCACGATATCGGCAAGAACCTGGTCAATACGATCCTGAGCAATAACGGCTACACCGTGCATGATCTGGGGAAACAGGTTCCCGTCACCAGGATCATCGACAAAGCCGTCGAAGTCGGTGCCACGGCGATTGGGCTCTCAGCGTTGCTGGTTTCCACCAGTAAGCAAATGCCG
>JBBQPB010000114.1:0-6781 GCA_038331435.1 Thermomicrobiales bacterium
CAATGAACGATCAAAAGGCGGCTCAGGTTCCGCAGCGGTTGTTGGCTGCAACGGAAGAGCATCTTCGCTGGCTTCCCAGAAATCACCCTGTCGAGAAGCACAGGAAAGCTCGAATTCGGAAACTGGCTGGCTTTGGCTGGCGGTGTAGAGTCGAGGATTGCGACACCAGCCGCGTCCTGCTTGCGTGGACCATTCAAAGTGCCGGCAAGTTCCACAGATCCGGTCATCCATTGCGAGCCAGGGCGGTCCGCTCGGCCGCGGTCGATCTCTCCAAGGTCGAGGCAAATGCGCGATAAGAAATCATGCTGGGGCGCTCGATCCCACCGCAAAAAGCGACCTGGAAACGCACGCTCCCGACGCCGCGAGTATAGCACGGCGTTGTCGCAGGATGATCGGTTTGAACGTCAGGTTTGTACGGCCACAGCCAACAATCGGTACGCCGGGCCAACGGTGTGGAGAACGGCGTAGTGACGCTCAGGAATTGTCGGAATCCGACTCTTGCTCTGCATCCCATGGAGTTTCGGGGCCGCCAAGACGGCGAATGAACGTGTTGGGCGCAACCGCAGGTTCTTCGGGCATCTCGGCAGTTTCGGCTCGCGGCGCACTCGATGGCGCTGGCACGACGGTCGGACGCTGCGGAGTGGTTTCCGCCTGGGCTCCCTCGGCCATCGCCAGTTCGCCTTCGTAAATTGCGCCTTCGGTTACTACGAGGGCCGCTGTGCTGACCCGACCCCGAACGCGACCCGTCGGAAGCAGATGCAGCTTGCCACGGCAACGCGTCTCGCCAGAGAGATCACCAGCAACAGTAATGTTCTCGGCAGTTACCTTGGCCGATACTATCGCGCCTTCGGCAACAAAGAGCGTGCCATTGCAATCGATCGATCCCTTGACATTCCCTTCGACACGGAGATCCCGCTCGGCAGCGAAGTCACCGTCGAAGCGGGAGAAGCGGTCGATGACGCTGAACGAATCTTGTTCGCCCTGTGCTGATTGGCTCGAGCCGACCTGATTCGGATCGAGCACTGACGTGCGAAACGACATCTCAACAAACTCCCCTGATCAACTCCGGTGACGTGGTGGTATCTCGACGAGCGTTGCGCATCGGCGGTTCGGTTAGGCCGTACCGCGATGGCTGCGCCGGTGGACCGCCGCGGGGATCGGCTGATCGGCGTTCGCAGTTTGGGTCATCTTGACTTTGCCGTTGATGATGGCGCCGTTGTGCACGACCAGTGCCGGAGCGTAGATCTCTCCCCGGACCCGGCCAGTGGGCAGCACTTCCAGGCGGGTGTTGCAATTGAGGGTTCCGTTGTACCGGCCCGAGACCGTCACTGTTCCAGCGGCAACCGTTGCTTCGACGTTCGCATCTTCGAGAATGAAAAGATCATCTCGCACGCGAATATCGCCTTCGAACTTGCCAAGGATGTGCATCGAACCTTCGGCGACGATCTCACCCTTCCAACTGGCATTTGGGCTGATGACCGTCGTTTGCCCGTCGAACACCGGAATCACCGGTGCGGGCGGGTCGGTAGATGGAGCGGCCTCGACTATTTCGGTGACCGGCTGTTGATAGGTATAGCGATCGCGCTCGTACTGCACGGGCGTTTCGTAACTGCGGGTCGAAACATAGGCGGCTTCGACCCCACCCGGCGTATCCACGATGACCTCTTCCTCGATTTCATCGAACTCTGCCCCACCCAATTGCTGGCGCAGGGCACTGATTTGCCGCTGGAAGGAATCGCCCGTTCGGTCCTTGCGAAAAACCATCTCCAAACCCCCAACGGCCCAAGCCGCGTTGTGACGCCTCACCCAGCCGAGTCGCTCCGGCGCTGCAACGTAGCCGGAGCCAACTGGTGACGTTCGATCGACACATCGAACGCGTGCTGCGAAAGCAATGTGTACGTACATTGTAGCACGCAACATCGTACGTTCGATACCTTTCTAACGTACGACGGCGGAGTGGCGTTACCCGAACGTGCCGTGATTGCCAGCCTGCTTTCCCGGTGCATTTCGCGTTGATTCTGAGCCTATAGATTTAGCGGGGCTGCCGTGCAATGATAAAGGAAAGGTCATCGAAGGAATTCCGATTCGTTCGACTCGGCATTCCCCGAACGCACGCAGCCGGAAGCGACCAGTATGACGCTCCGCCCTCCACATCGCGCGGTTTTCCGACAAGCGCTTTTATCCGCAGGAGTCACCCTCTTTTCAATCCTCGCGGTCGACTCGATGTACGTGTCGTACGTGCAGGCGGCCACGACGGCGATGACATCGGGCTATCTCAATCTGCGATCCGAACCAGCCACCACCTCCAGGATTCTAATGATCGTGCCGCCGGCTGCTGCCCTGACCGTGAGCGGGGATGCGGCGAGCGGGTACTACCCCGTGGTCTATGGCGAGAATTCCGGCTGGGTCTCCACCGAGCTGGTGCAGATGGAAATGCGCACTGAGCCAGCGGCGGCCGTTAGTTTTGATCAGAGCAATCTGCTCCCCGATGGGATGGCGACGCTGGTGGAATCGGTGAACCTGCGCGCCGGGCCGGGAGCTGATCACGAGGCAGTTCGCGTCGTCGATGCAGGAACGCAGGTGGAAGCCACCGGAGAGATTAGTGGCGCCTACGAGAAAGTCAAAATCGGTAGCGAAGAAGGGTGGGTGCGCTCGATCTATGTCGATCGCGGTCCCGAACCCGAAGCCGAGAGTTTCCGGCAGGCTGGGATCCTGGCTGCGGCTGTGGCGGCCGGCCATCCACTTGTAACTGCGGGGCTCTCCATGGTGTCCGATACCGAGATCGTGCTTCGGGCGGCACCGTCGTCGACCTCGCAGAAGATCGACGTGATACCGGTCAACTCCAAGCTGACACTGACTGGAAATCAGACTGATGGATTTTTGGAAGTAACAATCAGCACGAAGACCGGGTGGGTGGCATCCGGCTATCTTCGCGAAGTTGCGCCGCAGGCAGGACCGCCCGATGTCCCGGTGCTGATGTATCACAGCATCCAAAACAACGGGGCTCAATATCAGGTGACCGCAGCACAATTGGAAGAACAGCTGCAATGGCTTTCCCGAAATGGGTACGAATCGGTCACCAGCGCCGAGCTGCTGGCATGGATGACCTACGGTGTGCCACTCCCCGAAAAGCCGGTCATGATTACGATCGACGACGGCAATGCCACCGACTGGGTTTTTCTTGAGCTGTTAGAGCGTTACGGCTTCCAAGGCATTTTTTCGCTGCCGAACTATGCGCAAATGACGGCGGAGCAGATTCGCACGCTCGACCGGGCGGGCGAAGTTTGCGGGCATACGGTCAGTCATCAGAATCTCAGCACGCTCGATTACGATGGGCAGTACTACGAAATCGTCGAGAACAGGAAGTTCCTGGAGGAGATCCTTGGACATGAGATCACCTGTTTTGCCTATCCGTATGGCGCTTTTAGCGGGTTGACTCCGTATGTGGTGATCAAGGCTGGCTATCTGATGGCATTCAATATCTCCGGCGGTCCTCAACCGCTCGACACGTCGATCAACCGATGGCATATCCTGCGCATCAATGTCAACGGCAACGCAACCCTCGACGATTTCATTGCCTCACTCGAACCCTGAGCCGAGTTGCGCGATCGTTGACCGGTGGAGGACGCACAAATGATTCCCATTGGACCTCATGCGGGTCAGCAGGTGTTGCGCGCAGGAGCACACATCGACGATGCAACCAGCGCGGTCATCGCGATCCACGGACGTGGCGCCAGCGCCGGCGACATCATGGGTGTTGCCCAGGCGATCGATTCGCCAAATGTTGCCTGGCTCGCGCCGGACGCGGCCAGTCATACCTGGTATCCCTATAGCTTCCTGATGCCGGTTGCGCAAAACCAGCCGTTTCTCGATTCGGCACTATCTGTGATCGGGGGATTGCTGCAGCACCTGGAAGACTCTGGCATTCCCTCCGAAAAGACGGTGCTGCTGGGATTTTCTCAAGGCGCCTGCCTGGCGGCCGAATTCGTGGCGCGGCATCCGCGGCGTTACGGAGGGCTGGTGGTCTTTTCCGGTGGTCTGATCGGTGAGTCGATCGACCCGCAAGGGTATACCGGGGCACTTGCGGATACGCCGATCTTTGGCGGGTGTAGCGATACCGATCCCCACATTCCACGCGAGCGTTTCGAGATTTCGGGCCAGGTGCTGGCGGATCTGGGCGGGGCGGTCGATTTCCGGGTTTATCCCGGAATGGATCACACGATCAATCTGGATGAGCTGACGACGGCGAAGGCGTTGATCGAAAGTGTGTGAGGCGACGGAAGACGCGTGCTCCATGGTCGGAAATGGGTAGCTCGAACGGTGGCATAGCATCTGCAATTGCGAGCGAACGTGAAGGATTCGGTTACTTTCGTTTAGATTGAACGCTGCAGTTCGTTCCCAAGCGGACGATTTGAACCACCACTATGCGAGAGGGCAGACTTCATGCTTCGGGCTGCGTATACCAACGAGCCATCGGTTGATTTTTCCGATCCCACCGTGCGCGATTCCATGCAGGCCGCGTTAGAAAAAGTCGGTAACGAGCTTGGCCGCGATTATCCGCTCATTATCGGCGGGGAACGGCGCGAAACCGGCCAATGGATTGTTTCGACCAATCCCGGCAATCTCGACCAGGTAGTCGGAAGGGTGGCCAAGGCGTCCCCTGTAGATGCACTGGACGCGATTGCCGCCGCGCAGGCTGCGTTCAAGGATTGGCGCAAGGTCTCCATGATTGGGCGCGCCAGCGTTCTGCTGCGCATGGCGGCCATCGTGCGACGCAAGCGATTCGAGCTGGCCGCATGGATGGTCTACGAATTGGATAAGCCCTGGGACGAGGCCGAAGGTGAAGTGGCCGAGGCGGTCGATTTTCTCGAATGGTATGCGGCGCATGCGGTGAAGTTGACCGAGCGTGCAGACCTGGCCCACCTGCCGAATGAGGCGACCGACTATTTCTATCAACCGATTGGTGTCGGTATCGTCATCCCACCCTGGAACTTTCCTTGCGCGATCCTGACGGGTATGGCCATGGGGCCGATCTCGGTCGGGAACTCCGTGGTGATCAAGCCGGCGACGAACACACCGGTAATCGGCTACAAGATGGTCGAGATCATGATCGAAGCCGGAGTTCCGGCGGGAGTCGTGAACTTTGTCGCAGGATCGGGCTCGGAGATCGGCGATCTTCTGGTGGAAGATCTACGCGTACGGTTCATTGGATTCACTGGCTCCAAGGACGTTGGTGTCCACATCTTTGAAAAGGCGGCCAAGGTTCAGAAGGGCCAGCGCTGGCTCAAACGGGTGACCGCCGAGATGGGTGGGAAGGACGCGATTATCGTCGACAGCTCGGCCGATATCGAGTCCGCCGTCGAAGGGATTGTGACCTCCGCCTTCGGCTTCTCCGGCCAGAAATGCTCCGCTTGCTCACGAGTGCTGGTGCATGCGGATATCTACGACCAGATCGTCGATGGCGTAGTCGCGCGTACCGGTGAGGTCGTCTCGGTTGGCAGCGGGCTCGAAGGTGCTGCGTCTATGGGCGCCGTGGTCGACAAAAATCAATTCGATTCGATCAACAACTACATCGAGATCGGCAAAAAGGAAGCGAAACTGGTCTACCAGGGTGAGACGCCGGACGCCAAGGGCTACTACATCCCGGCAACCATCTTTGCCGACGCGCCAAGGTCATCCCGCATCGCGTGTGAAGAGATCTTTGGACCGGTGCTAACGATCGTGAAGGTCGATTCATTCGACGAGGCGCTCGACGTCGCCAACGAATCCGAGTACGGCTTGACCGGGTCGGTTTATTCCAATAGCCGCGCGAATCTGGAGCGGGCCCGGGAAGAGTTCGAAGTCGGCAATCTCTATCTCAACCGTAAATCAACCGGTGCGATGATGGGCGTTCACCCCTTCGCCGGAGTGAAGCTGAGCGGAACCAACTCGAAAGCCGGCGGACCAGACTATTTGCTGAACTTCGTCGAGGCGAAAGCGGTTGGTGAGAAGCTCTCGTAGCGTCGCGAGCGCGGGGCGAAGAGAGGACTTTTCGCCCCGCACCGTTCGAGACTGGTTCGGGTGTGCCTGATGCTGAGGAGCGCATGGTATGGAAGGTGACCGAGATTTGACCGAGCGAGCAACACCCGACGAGCGCGCCCTCTTGTTCAGGGTGCGGGAAGCATTGCTCAATTTGCATAAGGAACTGTTGCACGTAGAGCGTAAGCGATACGAGCAGAACGTTGGCCCAGTGACCAACGAGTTCGAGTTCTTTCGCTTGGTAACGTTGGACCCTTCGTTTGCCTGGATTGGTCCCATGACCACGCTGATCGTGCAAATCGACGAGCGGGTTGCCAGCAAGGAACCGATCACCGGCGGAGAGGTAGATGTCCTTTACGCAGAAACCCGCGCGGTGCTGGCGTCCCCAGACGAGACTCCGTTCAAAGCGGAATACACCCAGTTGTTGCAGGATAATCCGGGATTGGTGATGAAGCACTCGGCGGTGATGCAGGCGCTCCCGCCGGTGGAGCGCCCGCAGTCGAAGTAATCGCTAGTAGAGTTTCGTCTGGTACGCCTCTTCGATGGTGCAATCCAATTGCTCGGCGGTGGTGTCGGTCGCTTTCGTTTGGTCGACGAGGATCTTCCCGAAGGTGGCAATGTCAGAAACATCGCCCCATTCCTCTGGCTTCCACATACTGGAGCGGATGATCGCTTTTCCACATTGGAAAAAGACCTCTTCGACCTCGACGGCGGTCGCCATTGTGGGAACCTTCCCGCGCCAGGCCATGGTATTCAGTAGCGC
>JBBQPB010000115.1:0-6778 GCA_038331435.1 Thermomicrobiales bacterium
AACGCGCCGTACTGTTGCGCACGATGGAGGTTTCGATGACGACGGCATTCTTGGGACCACGAGGAACGTTTAGCGAAGATGCGGCGATCTCGTTCGCCGGCGAAGGGAGCGATCTTCTCGCCTTCACGTCCTTTCCAGCGCTAACGGCAGCGGTCGAGACTGGATTAGCAACTCAGGCGTTGTTGCCGATCGAGAATTCGATCGAGGGTTCGATCAGCACGACGCTCGATTTACTGATCCATGAAACTCCGCTCAAAATTGCGAACGAAATCGTCGTGCCGGTTCGTCACTTCCTGATTACCCCGCCTGGCGCCTCGTTAGTCGATATCACCGAGGTGACTTCGCATCCCCAACCACTTGGGCAGTGCCGCCGTTTTCTGGAGCGGGTCCTGCCCAAAGCCGCACAGGTGGCGGCCCTGAGCACCGCAGCCGCAGTGGAAGAGGTTGCCAATAGCGGCAACGTTCACCGCGCCGCGATTGGGACCAGACGGGCGTCTGAACTTTACGGTGGTCAGATCATCGCGCACGATATTCAGGATATCCGCTCGAACTTCACCCGTTTCGTGGTGTTGCGCACCGAGGACTCCGAACCAACCGGGAATGACAAGACCTCGATTAGTTTCGTGCTGGATGTCAACGCGCCGGGATCGCTGCTGGAATCGCTTACACCCTTTGCCGAGGGCAAAATCGAGCTGACGAAGGTTGAGAGCCGCCCGACCAAAGAATGGCTGGGGGAGTACTATTTCCTGCTCGATTTCCGAGGACACCGCACCGATCCCGTGGTGGACGACGCACTCGACCGGCTTGGAAAGGTAGCGAATGTGAAGGTGTTTGGCTCGTATCCGCGCTTCGACTTCGAATCGCTGGCGAACCAGGTCATGGCTGGTGCTGGCCCTGGCGCGCGGATTCTGTAGGCGACCCAATGCTCATTGTCGATCGATCCCTCGAAACTGCATTTATCACTGCCGGGTTGCCGACCGTCGCCGAACCGGATCTCGCGTTTTCCATCAGGGATGGTTTGCGGGCAGCAGACCTGGGGAGCAGCGAGTTCGGCCTGATTCCGACTGCTGAGATTGCACTGCTCACGGGAACGCATCGAGCCGATCCCGATTTTGGTATCTGGACCAGCGAGATCGGCGCCATTGCCATGCGCTCGCCGGTTCGGCCGGACGAGATGGAGGACGCGTCCATCCTGCTTTACGATGTTTCCGGCACCGCGGAGTTGTTGGCGCGCGCCACCATCTGGCCGTTCTACGGTATCAAGGCGTCCGCCTGGACCAGCGAAGCGGATGGTTCGAGTGCGATCACGATTGTCGATGGCATCGCTGCGCTCGAACCGGTGGAAGCAGGATTCACCGAAGATCTCGTGCGTGCCTGGTTCATTCTGACCGAGCAAGCAGTGGTCACCCACCTGCTCGCGGTCCCGCTTGGTGCGACCGAAGCCGACGTGGTGCACATGCGCGAGCTTCTCAGCGATGCCGCAAACACTGGCTACGCAGATCGGCGCGATCTGCGTAAAGTGCTCTTGGCCGATAGCAGTGCTGAAGGCGACCGGTTGGTGGATTTCCAGGGTCGACTGCGCTACGAGCTTGACGACGCAACCAGAATGGCCGCATTTTCGCTGATTGCCCGTGGTTCGGGCGGCACGCGATATCCATTGATCCGCGAGATCCCCTGGTGGACGCCGGTCGTCGAGCCGGAACCGGAACTGTCAGAGACGGAATAGTGCTCTCGACTCCGCTCCCGTCGTCGGTCTGGTAAGCGAATCGTTACCGAGGCGCGCCAGCGGTGAGCACCGAGGTGGGCATCGAAGTCGCCTTCTCGCGCAAATCGGAGAACAGCAGCGTGCTGAGGTACCGCTCGCCGGTGTCGCACAGGATGACCACGATGAGCTTGCCCCGGTTTTCCTCACGCCGTGCCAACTCACGACCGGCATACGCAGCGGCGCCGGCAGAAATGCCGGTGAGTAGTCCTTCGGTGAGCATCAGCTCCCGTGCGGCATGCATGGCCGCGTCGCCGGTGACATGGACGATCTCGTCGATAAGATCGATTTGCAGCACGGGTGGAATGAAGTTCGCCCCGATGCCCTGGATCTTGTGGGGAGCGGCTTCTCCTCCCGCCAGAAAGGGCGATTCGGCCGGCTCTACCGCGATGATTTGGAACGATGGTTTCAACGCTTTGATGACCTGCCCGACTCCGCTGATCGTTCCGCCGGTGCCGACGCCCCCAACGAGCATATCGATCTGACCATCGGTGTCCTGCCAAAGCTCGACGGCGGTGGTGGTGTTATGGATGGCCGGGTTCGCCAGATTTTCGAACTGCATCGGCATCCATGAGTTGGGAATCTCTTCCACCAGCTCCTCAGCCTTCCAGATCGAGCCGACCATGCCGTCTGCTGCAGGGGTGAGGACCAGCTCCGCGCCGTAAGCGAGGAACAAGACCCGTCGTTCGAGGCTCATACTCTCTGGCATGGTCAGGATCAAGCGGTAGCCGCGTGACGCAGCGACCCAGGCGAGCGCAATTCCCGTGTTGCCGCTGGTGGGCTCGATGATCGTCGTTTTGCCAGGGATGATGAGCCCTTTGGCTTCCGCGTCCAGGATCATCGCCACGCCGATGCGGTCCTTGACCGAGAATCCGGGCGAGAAAGACTCCAGCTTTCCCACGAGCTGACCCGGCGTGTTCGGCGCGTAACGGTCGAGCCGAATGAGCGGAGTATTTCCGATGAGCTCGGTCGCGTCGTTGGCAATCGCAGGTCGCGTCTTGCGCACAAGTTCAGATTCAGTAATGTCGAGGGCAGGCATAGTCTTCTCCGTGGCGCGAATGTGAGTGCGCTTGAGAACGAAGCTAGCAGAAACTGAGTTCTCTATCAACTTTTTGTGGTTGGCAGGTCCGCGGCATCGACTCGACCGGTTTCCAGTTGGTAATCGGCTTCGCTCCCGATCCAGACTGCTCCATCCTCGTAAACCTCGCGTTTCCAGATCGGAACCAGCACCTTGATCCGTTCGATGGCGTACCGGCAAGCTTCGAATGCAGCTTCCCGATGAGCTGATGAGACCGCGATGACGACACTCGTCTCGCCTACTTGCAGCAAGCCATAGCGATGCACGATGGCGACCGTGCTGATGCCCCACTGCTCGAGAATCTCGTCGCCGATCTGCTCCAGCATCTTCTCGGCTGCCGGGGGATACGCCTCGTATTCGAGCGCGGTTACCGATTTGCCGCGGGCGTTGTCGCGCACGGTTCCCGCGAAGGTCACCAGCGCGCCGGAGGCGTCGTCGATAACCAGATTCTCGACTTTGCGCGGGTCGAGCACGTTGTCGGTGACGACGAACCGCTTTGTCTCGTTTCCGCCGCTCACGGGCGGAATGATGGCGACCTCGTCCCCATCAGCCAGAACGTGGTCACTCGGTTGGTACACCTGGTTGACCATGACCATCATGGCCGACCGCGCGTTCGAAAGTCGGGGCGACGGTGCAAACGCGAAGTCGAGCGCTTGCGCAACAGTCGAACCGTCCACAAGCTCGATGGTCTCTTTCGATTTGCCCAGTTGCTCGCGTACGAACGCGAAGTAGCGCATCTGAATCGTGATCATGCCGCGTCCATTCGTTCGATGAGCATTGCCATACCCTGCCCAGTGCCAATACAAAGGGTAGCCAGCCCGTATTGCCCGCCGCTGCGATCGAGCTCGTGCAGCAGGGTTGCCATCATGCGCGCGCCGGTGGCCCCGAGGGGATGCCCGAGCGCAATGGCGCCCCCATTCGGGTTGACCCTGGATGGATCGAGCCCGAGTTGGTCGATGCAGGGTAACGCTTGCGCGGCAAAGGCCTCGTTCAGCTCGACAACGTCGAGATCGTCGACCGTCAGTCCCGTGCGATCAAGAAGTTTCCGGGTAGCGGCAATCGGTCCTAGCCCCATTATCGCCGGATCGAGACCGACAACCGCCGATCCGAGAATGCGCGCCTTTGGCCGAAGTCCCAGCTCAGCTGCGCGCTCTTCTGCCATCACCAACACAACGGCAGCACCATCGTTGATGCCACTGGAATTGCCGGCAGTGACACTTCCACCCTCGCGGAACACCGCCTTGAGCCGGGCGAGATCAGTGGCAGAAGTCCCAGGTCGCGGGTGTTCGTCGGTCGTAACCCACGCGATACCGTTCTTGACCGGCACCGGTACGGGAACGATTTCACGCACGAACCGCCCATCGGCAATTGCGATTCCGGCACGACGTTGGCTTTCGACTGCGAAGGCGTCTTGCGCCTCACGGCTAACCTGGCAGCGTTCAGCAACATGCTCGGCGGTTTCTCCCATGGAATAGGGATAGTGCCGCGCTGCCAGTTTTGGATTGACGAAGCGCCAACCCAGACAGGAATCGACCAACGGTTGATCCCCGCGCGCAAACGGCTTGTCCGGTTTGAGCATGATGTAGGGGGAACGGGTCATGCTTTCCACCCCGCCAGCGAGGAAGACCGATCCCTCGCCGGCTGCAATCGCCTGGGCCGCGGATGCGACTGCTTGCAGCCCGGATGCACAAAGACGATTGACGGTCTGACCAGGCACCGTTACCGGCAGACCAGCAATCAAGGTCGCCATGCGAGCGACATTGCGATTGTCCTCTCCGGCTTGATTGGTGCAGCCGAGAATGACATCGTCGATGACCGCCGGATCGAGGCCGGTTCGTTCACCGATTGCTCCCAGCACCAGGGCCGCCAGATCGTCAGATCGCACGCCTGCGAGCGAACCGCCATGCCGCCCGATCGGGGTTCTTACCGCGTCGACAATGACTGCGCGTGGGGAAGTTGCTTTTGTCATAACTTGTTATCGTTCCGTGCGGCCGGAGATCGACCCATAGCTGTCCATTGCGTTCATATGGAGAAAGGATACGGGGAATGCCAGGACGAATAGCGGACTTGCCCACGGGGTATCGAGCCGTCAGCCCGACGATGGATGACATCCCTCGCGCGACGGAATTTTTTAATCTGGTCGAAATCAGCGAATGGGGCATGCCCGATTTCGACGAAAGCGAGGTCGAGGAGGAGTGGGCCGATCGCGATTTGGCGAAGTCGGTTGTCCTTGTCGAAGACGAAGATAGACAAATCGTTGCCAGTATGACCATCGTCAATGGCGATGGCGTCACCTGGGACGCGTTCGGTTACGTTCATCCGGAGCACAACAAGCACGGACTGGGCGCATGGATTATCGATTGGTCAGAGGCCATCGCGGCCGACCGGGAAGATGAAACTCGCGAAGGGTACCGGGTCGAGTTGTTGAACTTCACGTCGACGGTCAATACCGCCGCCCAGGAGCTCCTCGCGTCAAAAGCATATGATGTGGCCAAGGTATTTCGGCGAATGCGAATCGAGCTCCAGGAGAAGCCTGATCCGGTGATCTGGCCCGAAGGATATGAGCTTCGCCCATTCGTCGAGGGCCGCGACGACCAGCACTACTTCGAGGCGCTGCAAACCGCCTTCGCCGAGCATTGGTCTTCTGCGCCGAGAACCTTCGAACAATGGCGCAAGTCTTCCTTCACGGGCGAATACGACACCAATCTTTGGGTGCAGCTTGTGCACGACGATCGCGTCGTTGGTATCTGCTCTGGCAAACCGGTCGCGGATACCGGTTGGATCGGTTACGTCGGGATCGTCCCGGAATACCGGCGGCGCGGACTCGCGAAGCTCATGCTGCAGGAGGATTTTGCCCGCTTCTGGGACAAGGGAATTCGGACCGTTGGTCTCGGTGTCGATTCCGAAAACCGCCAGAGCGCAATCCAGCTTTATCTCAACATGGGAATGCACGAGTCGCACAGCTACGAAACCAATCGGAAGATCCTGCGCGAAGGGCTCGACTGGCGAAACGAGGAGTAGCCTCAGCCAACCGGGCCGATGAGGATGGCGTCGACCATTTCCCCGGCCCGGTACACCGCCTCCCGTGGCGGGATGACGATCAAGGCATTGGCGCCAAGGAAGGACGCCAGCCGGGATGAGCCCTGCGGACCGTTCGCGACGGCGACCAGCTTCCCGTCGGAATCCACCGAGAGGATGGCGCGCTGGTACTCGACCCGATCAGTTGGCTCGGTATCGGCTCCAAGGGTGACGCGCACCGTTTCGGGGCCTTCGCCGGCGCCGGACATTTTGCGCATCGCGCTCTTCACAAAAACTTCGAAACCAACCAGTGCCGATACGGGATTGCCCGGCAGGCCGAAAATCAGCGTCGGTCCAGCAGTCGCGAAATTGAGTGGCTTGCCTGGTTTAAGAAAGAGGCGGCGAAAATGCACGGTGGCGAGATCGAGCAGAATCGGCTTGATGAGATCGAGGTCGCCCATCGAGACCCCGCCGCTGGTGATGACGATGTCGCTGTCGGCAATGAGTCTGACAAGCAGTGGCTCCAGCTCGTCGCGAACATCGGGGCCCTTGCCAGCCCAAATGACCTCCGCTCCGGCGGATTCGAGCGCAGAGCGCAGCATGTATCGGTTGGAGTCGCGGATTTTGCCGGGAGTCAGCGGTTCACTGGGTTCCAGGAGTTCGTCGCCAGTGGAAACGACACTTACCCTTGGCTTGCGTCGGACGGTAACTGGGTCACCGCCATAGGCCGCTAACATTCCGATTTCCGCCGGACCAATCCGCGAACCAGCTCGTACCAGCAGTTGCCCGGCTTTCACGTCCGAACCGATCTGCCTGACGCTCTCACCCGGCTCGACGAAGTCCTGGTGGATGATCACGCTCTCGTCAGCGGTTTCCGTGTTCTCCACCTTGACCACCGCATCCGCGCCCTTCGGCAGAGC
>JBBQPB010000116.1:0-6763 GCA_038331435.1 Thermomicrobiales bacterium
AACCGAAGCGCGCCCCTTCGGCGACGACGCTGGCAACGGCTTCGGGAATCGGCTACATGACTGGCGGTTCTCGGGCGACGAAGAGGGTCCGGCCCTGATGGAACGGTTCTCCGCCAACAAGGCGTTCATCCTGGGACGCAATATGTTCGGACCGGTGCGCGGCGAATGGGATCGGGAGTGGAATGGTTGGTGGGGCGACGATCCGCCGTATCATGCACCCGTCTTCGTCCTCACCCACTACCTACGCGATCCCCAACCGATGGACGGGGGCACGACCTTCTACTTCGTCTCCGATGGCATCGAGTCCGCCTTGCGCCAAGCGCGCGAGGTGCCCGGCGACGGCAACATCGCGGTTACGGGCGGCGCAAACACGATCAACCAATACCTCGCCGCCGGCTTGATCGACGAGCTGAGCCTTCACATCACGCCTTGCACCATGGGCACAGGCACCCGCCTCTTCGACGGCGTGCCGCCGCTGAATCTGGAGCAGATCGATTCGCGCACCAGCAGCGGCGTCACGCATGTCACCTATCGCATGCTGCGCTGAGGCCGAAGTTAGGATGCGAAGCAAACCCCGGTGTAGTGCAGGACGTCCGAATCCCTCGCTGTAACTAAACGAAAAGCCAATAGTCTCGCGGGCAAATTGATCAAAGCACTACAATCATTCCTCGTGAGTACGAATCCCGTGCCACCTGACATCGATCACCACCAACCACGGAGACGACCACATTGATCAGCGGGGCGAACCGGCACACGGGTGTTATCGGATTGGCGGTCATGGGTGAGAACCTCGCGCTCAACATCGAGCGCAATGGGTATCCCATCGCTGTCTACAACCGCACCTGGTCCCGTACCCAGGATTTCCTGGCCGATCGTGCCGTCGGGCTGAATGTCCAGGGCTCCGAATCGATCGCCGGTTTCGTCGAATCGCTGGAGAAACCGCGCCGCATCATCATCATGGTCAAAGCCGGCGCGCCGGTCGATGCCGTCCTGGCCGAGCTGTCTGAGTTCGTCGATCCGGACGACATCGTCATCGACGGCGGAAACTCGCTCTTCACCGACACCGAGCGCCGCTCGCTGGAATGGGAAGGGAAGTTCCGCTTCGTCGGCATGGGCATCTCCGGCGGCGAAGAAGGCGCCCTTTGGGGTCCGGCTCTGATGCCGGGCGGTGCGAAAGAGGCCTACTCGGTGCTCGAACCGATGTTGGTCGACATCTCCGCCAAATCGAAAGCCGGCCCCTGCGTGACCTATATCGGACCCGGCGGCGCCGGCCACTACGTCAAGATGGTCCACAACGGCATCGAATACGGCGACATGCAGCTCATCGCCGAGACCTACGACATCATGCGCCGCGCGCTCGGCATGAGCGCTGCCGAGATCGGCAAGGTCTTCGAGCGCTGGAACACTGGAAAGCTGGAATCGTTCCTGATCGAGATTACTGGTCAGGTTCTCGCCGTCACCGATGCGGACAGCAGCGTCGCCCTGGTGGATCAGATTCTTGATACCGCCGAGCAAAAAGGCACCGGCCGCTGGACCAGCCAGAACGCCCTCGACCTTGGCACGCCGATCCCAACCATCGATGCAGCCGTCCTCGCCCGCTCGATGTCCTCTCGCCAGGAGGAGCGCGTCGCCGCCAGCCTGAAGCTGACCGGCCCAACCATCGAGCCAATCACCGGCGAGGCGGAACGTGCCGCGCTGATCGACCATCTGGAACATGCACTCTACTTCGCCAAAATCTCGTCGTATGCGCAGGGCATGGCCCTCCTGCAAGCAGCATCGACGACCTACAACTGGGATCTGCACCTGGCCGAAATCGCCCGTATCTGGATGGCCGGCTGCATCATCCGGGCCGAGCTGCTCGATCCGATCCGCGCCGCCTTCAAGAACGACCCGGCGTTGGTTAATTTGCTGCTCGCGCCGCACATCACCAAAGACGTCAACGAGAGCGGCCCATCGGCCCGCATCGCAATAGAAACCGCCGTGCGCAACGGCATTCCAGTGCCATCCTATTCCGCCTCGCTGAACTACGTCGATACCTACCGCACCGAAAAGCTGCCGGCCAACCTGATTCAGGCACTGCGCGACAACTTCGGGGCGCATACCTATCGCCGACTCGACAAGCCTGGTGTCTTCCACACCAACTGGACCACCGGAGCGACCGAAACGATTGGTTAACCCCACGCCACGAGGGAGCTTCGCATGAGCGAAATGTCGTCCTCCGCCAAAGCTCGAGCCCTCGCCGTTGAGGCCCAGATTGATGTCGATCACGAAATTCTCGATGGCGCCCTGCACGGCGCCGAGGAAACAAACGCCAATCCCTTGCGGGAAGGGATGTTCCAGGCGGTAACCGCCAATCCCTGCGCTATGATTATCTTCGGCGTCTCGGGCGATCTCACCTCCCGCAAGCTGATGCCGGCCCTCTACGATCTGGCGATGAACTCCCGGCTGGCGGAAGGCTTCGCCGTCGTCGGCATCTCCCGCCGGCCCTGGACCGACGAACAATTCCGCGCCGAGATGCGCGCCGCCGTCGAAGAACACTCTCATCTGCCCGTCACCGACGAGCGCTGGAACTCGTTCGCCAAGGGACTCTTTTATGTCGGCGGCAATTTCGACGATCTGGAGATGTACGACCGGCTCAAAACCCGGCTCGACGAGCTGAACCACGAGCGCCGCACCGAAGGCAACCGGCTCTTCTATCTCGCCACCCCGCCCAGCTTCTACACCACCATCATCCGCAACCTGGGATCGCACGAGCTCGTCGAACGGCAGGACTTCTACAGCGCGCCGCGCACCGGATGGTCGCGCATCGTGGTCGAGAAACCGATCGGGCACGATATCGCCTCCGCCCGCGAGCTCAACCACGCCATCAGCGAAGTCGTCTCCGAGGGCCAGGTCTATCGCATCGACCACTACCTCGGAAAAGAAACCGTCCAGAACGCGCTCGCCTTCCGCTTCGCCAATGTGCTTTTCGAGCCTGTCTGGAACCGGCACTACGTCGATCACATGCAGATCACCGTGGCCGAATCGCTCGGCGTCGAGGATCGCGCCGCCTATTACGAAGAAGCTGGCGCGCTACGCGACATGGTTCAGAGTCACATGCTGCAACTGCTGGCGATCGTGGCCATGGAGCCCCCTGCGGTCTTCCGCGGCAACGCGGTTCGCGATGAAAAGGTGAAGGTGCTCCGCTCAGTCATTCCGCCCAGTGGCGACGCGGTCAAGAGCATGACCGCCCGCGGGCAATACGCGGCGGGCTATGTCGAAGGATTGGGCGTTCCCGGCTTCCGGCAAGAGCAGCTCATCAGCCCCAGCTCGACCACCGAAACCTTCGTTGCGCTCAAGCTGCAGATCGACAACTGGCGCTGGGCCGATGTGCCGTTCTACCTGCGCACTGGCAAGCGCCTTCCGCGCCGGGTGTCCGAGATCGCCATTCAATTCAAAAAAGTGCCGCACCTGATGTTCCACGCCGCCGGCACCCGCGATGTCGAGCCCAACCTCTTGACGATTCGCATTCAGCCGGACGAGGGCATCAGCCTTCGCTTCGTCGCCAAAATTCCCGGCACCACCATGCAGCTCCGCACCGTGCGCATGGATTTCGCCTACGGTGCGGCCTTCGGCGGCGCTGGCGCGGACGCCTATGAACGCCTGATCGTCGACGCGATGAACGGCGACCAAACCCTCTTCGCCCGCCGGGACGAAGTGGAAACCGCATGGAACCTGATCGATCCGATCGAGCAAGCCTGGCAGGAAGAAGAGCTAACCCACCTGCCCCTCTACGAAGCCGGCACCTGGGGCCCGGACAAAGCCGATCTGCTCATCGAGCGCGACGGCCGCACCTGGCGTCGCCCATGACGCCCCCGCCCCGCAACCATGCGACATCAGGGATGCCCGTCGACGCCGTAGTGGCGGCACCTGTGGCCGCCAATCGCGCGCAGCGCGATAAAAGACACACCCCACAACCATCCTCTCAATCCGAAACGTGGCTCTGGACACGGCAATGGCGGCCATCGGCCGCTGGCGGGCACAGGTCCCACCACTACGGAGGGGCCCCGCGATGACCGACACCCTGACCAAACCGATCGAGCTCTCCTGGGAATCGAAAGAAATCGAAGTTGGTCGCATCCGCGCTGCCCTCGCCGAGCAATGGCACCGCTGGGAAGCAGAGTTCCCCGATCCGAGTGTTATGGAAGCCGACTCGACCGAGCAGGTCTACATGCGCGCCTCGACCGTCAATGTCATCGTCTCGGTCGATAGCAAGGAAGACGCCCAACGCGCCGAGGATAGCCTCTCGCAGCTCTCCGACTACTCGCCCTCCCGTATCCTCATGCTGGTCCGCAATGGGCGTCCGGCCAATGTGAATACCTTCTCGGTGCGCGTCAAGGTCGAAGAGCGAGAGCATACCCGCGGCGTCGCTCCGGTCCGCCTTGAAACCATCGCTATCATGGCGCCCCCAGGAAACGATCAATCGCTGGCCAGTCTTTCGTCGCCCCTCCTGATACCCGATCTCCCCGATGTGCTCTACGTCCCATTTGGCCCCATCGCGGGCAACCTGCTGGTCTCCAGTCTCTTCGAGCTGGTCGACATCGTGGTGGTCGACACGGTCTGGACACCAGATGCGGGCGCCTCGTTCGCGGTGCTGGCCGACAAGGCCACCCGTCAGGCCGTGAGTGACATCAACGACATCGCCTGGTCACGCCTGCTCGTCTGGCGGCAACTGGTGGCGCAATTTTTCGACCAGCCGACCACGCTCGAATCGCTCGAAACGATCGAAGAAGTGGAGATCACCTACGACCCCACCTCAGACGAAGGCCGCTGCGGTCGCAGCGCGGCGCTCCTGACCGCCGGCTGGCTGGCCACCCGGCTCGGCTGGCGCGCACCCGGAGAGATGGTGAGTTTCCGCGACGGTTGGCGCTCCACCTTGCGCGCCGGCGAAAAAGGCAAAAGCCGTGAAATCGTGCTCACGCTCGTCGAAGGAGAGCATGACTATGGCTGCGGCTGCCTTCAGGAGATCCGGCTGGTCGCCGGGGGCCGTTCGCTGGGCACGTTCGATGTCCAACGCACCTCCGAAGAGGAAATCACCACCACCAGCAGTCATCGCGATGTCACCGCTGTGACCCGCATCGTCCATAGCCGTTGTCCCGATGACCGCGCGCTCATGAGTCAGGAGCTACGTCGCCTGCACGAGGACCCGACGTATACTGCGGCACTCGATTTCGCGACGCTCCTCTGGCCCGCTGGAATGGATTCCTGAGATGTCTTACGATGACCTGCCGATGCTCGATTATGGTGACCGCGGCGTCGTCACCGTGGCCGCCAACGCCGAAGGCGTCGCCAGTCTGGCGGTGCAAACCTTCGCCACCGCGCTGTTGACGTCATACGCCAATCGGAACAAGGCCAATATCGCCCTCTCCGGCGGCAGCACCCCGAAGCGGATGGGCGAGCTGCTGGCGCATTCCGACCTGCCCTCCCTGGACGCCTGGGAGCATGCCGATATCTTCTGGGGCGACGAACGCTGGGTCCCGCTCGAAAGCGACGAAAGCAACGCCGGCATTGCCCTGCGCACCTTTCTGACCAGGGTGCCCATCCCAGCCGAGAACGTTCATCCCATCTACGATCCCGAACTGGACGAAACCCAGGGTTCTGCCCTTTATCAGGCGCTCATCGAGGAGATCGTGGCGCCGGTCGATGGCGTGCCCGCCTTCGATCTCGTCTTCCTCGGCATGGGGGAAGACGGCCACACCGCTTCGCTCTTCCCGTTTAGCCCCGGTCTGACCATCCGCGACCGCCACGTCGCCCCCAACTTCGTGGAAAAGCTCGCCACCACCCGCATCACCTTCACCACTACGCTCATCAATGGCGCGCGCGATGTCGTCTTCCTCGTCACCGGAAGTGGCAAGGCGGAACGGTTGAAAGAGGTGCTGGAAGGCCCGCTCGAAACCGACCGGCTCCCCTCCCAGCTCATTCGCCCCACCCACGGCACGCTGCGCTGGCTGATCGATCAGGGCGCGGCATCGCAGCTCTCGGGAGGTCCGTTCCGTGAATGACGAAACCCGACTGGCGACCCTGGCCGAAGCCGCCGCCGCGTTGGTCGAAGAAGGCATGGTGGTCGGACTCGGCTCCGGCTCCACCGCGGAAGCCTTCGTCCGCGCCCTCGGCGCGCGCGTGCAGGCAGGGTTGAATGTGCAGGGCATCCCCACCTCCCGCCGCACCGAACACGTCGCCCGCGAGGTTGGCATCCCGCTGACCACCCTCTCCGATAGTCAGGAGGTCAACTTCGGGGTGGACGGCGCCGACGAGATCGCTCCCGATCTGGCCCTCACCAAGGGCCGGGGCGGCGCGCTCCTGTTCGAAAAGCTCGTCGCGGAAGCCTGCAACCGCTGGGTCATCGTCGCCTCATCCGAAAAGCTGGTCGACCAGCTTGGCACGCGCATCGCGCTGCCAGTCGAAATCATGCCCTTCGGCTGGGAGACCACGCGCGCCCGCGTGGAAGCCCTCGGCTTCGACGCTCCCTTGCGCGTCGCCGGTGACGGCGTGCCCATCGTCACCGACGGGATGCACTTCATTCTCGATTTCGCCACCGGACCGATCGCGGACCCGAAAGCCATCGGTGACGCACTCAAATGCATCACCGGCGTGGTCGATCACGGACTCTTCATCGATCTGGCGGCCGCCGCCCTTATCTGCGACCCTGACGGAACCATCCGAGAGCTCACCCCCGCATGAATCGACTTCGCAAAAAACCCGAAACCAATGACGACGCCACTCC
>JBBQPB010000117.1:0-6720 GCA_038331435.1 Thermomicrobiales bacterium
ATTGCGGCGCATTGGGGCCGATGGCGCAGTGCTGGGCTCGATCGAGAACGTCACGTATGTGACCAATGTCGAGCAGCCGGTGCCGGTTGGCGCGCTGGCGGCGACCACCGTAGCGCCATGGCTGGCGATCATCTCTGCGAAGGATGAGCGCGGGATCGTCGTTGCACCGGATGGCGTAGCGCCCGGATTGCGTGAACACGCGCCGGGGTTCGAGGTCATCGGGTTCCCGACGTTCGACAGCTTCGTGGAAACTGATCCCCGCGCGCGCTATGCCGAAGGATTGACCCAGGCATTGACCGAGCTCGGACTGGATTCGAGCACAGCGACGGTGGCTGTCGAATCGGAGGCGGTTCCGTTGCTGGCTGGCCCGCTTATCGCCGGCAAGCAGATCGAAGCCGCCGAGGCGTTGCGCCGGGCGCGCTTGATCAAGACGGAGCGCGAGATCGGGTTGCTGCGCACCGCGTCGCAGCTAGCCGATATCGGGCACACCACCCTCGACCAGCTCTGCGAGCAGGCGGGTAAGAACGAGATCGCCATGTGGTGCGAGATCGCCAACCAGATCTTCATGAAAGCCGGACGGGAGATTCCCCTCTCCGGCGAGCTGGTGACCGGTCCGCGCTCGACCGTAGTGCTCTATCCCAATGGACCGCGCAATCGCATCACTGAGGTCGGCGATGCTGCACTTATGGACCTGACCGGCAGATACCAGGGCTACTGGTTCGACTGCACGAATACGCACATCATCGCCGGGCGACCGACGTCGGAAGAAACACGGTACGCCAAGGCGTCGCAGGATGCTTGTGAGGCGGCGATGGCCGCGCTCAAACCAGGCGCGAAAGCCAGCGACGCCGCCAACGCCGCCGAAGCCGCCTTTGCCAAACACGGATTGCCAATGGCGCACTACGCGGGACACCAGATCGGGGTATCGGTCAACGAACTACCTCGGCTCGTTCCATATGATAATTCCGTAATCGAACCGGGCATGGTCTTTTCCGTGGAACCCGGAGCCTATCAAGGGAAGGACGGCACATTCGGCGCACGCTCGGAAAAGATGGTGCTCGTCACCGCAAGCGGACCGGAAATTCTTTCGACATTCACATGGGGGATCTAGATGTCCGTTCTCTCTGAGGGCGCTCTCGATCTGACGACCGAGCAGGCGCTCTGGCTGCTGCGCGAAATGCTGCGCATCCGCCGGGTAGAAGAAGCGCTGGCGCGTTCCTACGCGCAGGGACTCATTCCCGGGGCGTGCCATACCTATGTCGGGCAGGAGGCGATCGCGGTAGGCGTCTGCGCGAATCTCCGTCAGAACGATGTGGTTTTCAGTACCCACCGCGGTCACGGACATGCGCTTGCCAAAGGCGCTCCTGCTCGTGAGGTTATGGCCGAGCTCTTTGGCAAGTCCACCGGCGTTTCCAAGGGACGCGGCGGCTCGATGCATCTTTTCGTGCCGGAAGTTGGTCTGATGGGCACGACCGGTATCGTCGGCCCGAATATCCTGCAGGCAACCGGCGCTGGCTACAGCTTCCAATTGATGAAAACTGACCAGGTGAGTGTCGCCTTCTTCGGTGACGGCGCGATGAACAACGGCGCCTTCCATGAAGGAATCAATATGGCCGCCATCTGGGGCTTGCCGGTGGTCTACGTCTGTGAAAACAATCAGTACGCCACCGAGGTTCCGTTCGATTACGCCACCCGCAACACCGACGTGGCCGAGCGGGCCCGATCGTATGGCATCCCGGGCGTAACAGTCGATGGCAACGACGTGCTGGCCGTTACTGAAGCAGCCGCAGCGGCGATCGAGCGGGCCCGCTCAGGCGGTGGTCCATCCCTGATCGAAGGCAAGACCTACCGCACGCGCCCACACGCCGAGGGGATGCGCGACGGCGGCTACCGCACGGCGGAAGACATCGAGGCCTGGAAGCAACGCGACCCGATCATCTTGCTGGAAGCGCGCCTGCTCGACCGGGAGATCGCTACCCCAGAGCAAGTTGCCCAGGTGCGCCAGGAGATCGAGGACGTCGTGGCCGAAGGGCTCGAGTTTGCAAAGTCGAGTCCCTATCCGGAGCCGGACACCGCCGCGCTCCATATCTATGGAAAGAGCTAACGTGGTAACGGCAGTCCAGAATGGTACGGATACCGGTATGCGCGAGCTGACCTTTACCACCGCAGCCCGCGAGGCACTCGACGAAGAGATGGAGCGCAACCCGCGCATCTTCGTCGTGGGCGAAGGGATCGGCGAACGCGGAGGCAACTTCAACACGACGCTCGGGCTCTACGAGAAGTACGGCCCGGAGCGATTGCGCGATACGCCAATCGTGGAGCGTGGTTTCATCGGCATGTGCACCGGCGCGGCTATGACTGGCACGAGGCCGGTCGTCGACTTCATGTTCCTCGACTTCGCGCTCGATGCCTTCGGCGAAATGGTCAACCAGATCGCGAAGCTGCAGTACATGTCGTCCGGGCGGCTGGAGATGCCAATGGTGCTGCGCGGTTGCATCGGCATCGGCGGCGCATCGGCCACCCATCACTCCGGCAACTACTACCCGATCTTCGCGCATCTTCCTGGCTTCCGGGTCGTCATTCCCACGACCCCGCGCGATGCCAAAGGTTTGCTGAAAACTGCCCTGCGCGGACCGGACCCGGTGCTCTTCCTGGAGCACAAGCTCTTGCTCAATGTGAAGGGTGAGGTTCCGGCCATCGAAGCTGACGAGACGATCCCCTTCGGCAAGGCGGCGATTCGCCGGCCGGGATCCGACGCGACTGTGGTCGCCATCGGCGCGATGGTCGACAAGTCGGTGGAGGCAGCCGAAATCCTGGCGACCGAGGGTATCGAAATCGAAGTGATCGACCTGCGCTCGATCGCGCCGATGGACGAGGACACGATTCTCGCCTCAGTCGCGAAGACCGGTCGCCTCTTGATCGTGGACGAGGATTTCCAACCCTGCGGTATGGGGGCGGAGATTTCGGCGATCGTCATGGAGCAGGCGTTCGACGAGCTCGACGCGCCGGTTCAGCGCCTGAACGGTGTCTTCACCCCGGTGCCCTATTCGCCGGTGCTGGAGAACGCGGTGACCTTGTCGCGCGAGCAGATCCTGCAGGCGATGCGAGATTTGCTGGCTGAATAACCGCGGCGATCACCGAGGATCGTCATGCCGCACGCCCGAGGTTGAAACCCCGGGCTACACATACAAAACCTCTTCGAGGTTGGAAAGCGGCCAAACGATTGCCATTCTGAACGGAGTGAAGAATCTCTCTCGTGGCCATGTAGCCACAATCGATCGCTATCGAGACATGAATTCAGACGCGAGACATCGTTCATCCTACCACCCGCTGCGGCGGGGAGATCCTTCGCTGACACTTAGGATGACAACGCGGTGGTGTGGAGGCGGAATCGCAAACAGGTGAAGTTGCAGATCATGGCAGGAGCAAACGGTGCCCAGTGAAATCGTGATGCCGCGTCTCGGCTGGACCATGGAAGTCGGGACAGTGGTCGAGTGGCTCAAGGCGAACGGCGACCCGGTCGAGGCCGGGGAACATATCTTCGCCGTCGAAAGCGATAAGGCGATCGTCGAGGTCGAATCGCTCGACTCTGGTGTGCTGTTCATCCCCGATGCGACGCCGATCGGGGTCGAGGTCCCGGTCGGGCAAGCACTGGCATTCATCCTCTCCCCCGGGGAGGAACCGCCAGTCTTCTCGTTCGGCGGATCGGCGGTATCGGAACCACAGGACTTCGGCAAGCCGATCGACGGCGACATTCCAACCCATGCTGGTTCGGGGACTGCGGCAGTCAATGGCAGGCATGCCGGCGTCCTACCGGTGAGCCCGCGGGCGCGCCGGGTGGCGGGGGAGCTGGGAGTCGATCTCGATGCTGTGGTTGGCACCGGCAATGGCGGCCGAATTCGCGAGCAGGACGTGCGCGCAGCAGCCGCAGCGGTTCCGGCGCCCGCTCCCGAGCCACGCGCGACACCAAGCGTGCGCAAAATGGCCCAGGAGATCGGAGTCGATCTGCGGACCGTTCCGAGCAGCCGCCCGAGCGGACGCATCACGCGCGCCGATTTGACGCGAGAAGCTGCCTCACCTGCCGTTTCCTGGATCGAGGGAATTTCTTCACCAATCAGCGCGGTCCGCCGCGCGATTCGCGACCGCATGAGCGAGACAGCCCGCACAGTCGCACCGGTAACGCTGACGACCGAAGCGGACGCAACCGAACTTTGGGATTTCCGTGAGCGACTGAAGCGCGATTCGGCGAGAAGCGACACGCGGTATCCGTCGATCACCGATCTGCTGGTGCGCATCTCCGCGCTGGCGCTGGTCGATCAGCCAGAGCTGAATGTGCGACTCGATGGCGACACGATCACCCAGTACGACGCGGCGCATATCGGTATCGCGGTCGATACCGAGCGGGGATTGCTGGCGCCGGTACTGCGCGACGCGGATCGGAAGTCGATTCACGATATCGCCGCGGAGTCGGCTGAGCTGATCGAGAAGACGCGCAACGGCTCGATCGGCGGCGATCAGCTCAAGGGAAGTACCTTCACGGTCACGAACCTGGGGATGTTCGAGATCGACGCGTTTACGCCGATCCTCAACTTGCAGGAAGCCGCCATTCTGGGGGTCGGCCGGATCGTGCCGAAGCCGGTGGTGATCGACCTCGATGAAGAGACCATCGCCATCCGCCGGATGCTCTATCTCAGTCTGACGTTCGATCACCGGGTGGTCGACGGTGCCCCGGCGGCTCGTTTTCTGCAACGGATCAAGCAGATGGTCGAGCGTCCGCTGGTGGCGTTGACGCGGTAGGACGAGATTCGAAGTTTGGATTCCGGAGGAATGCAAACGGGCGAGGAGTCGTTGCCTCGCCCGTTTGGTTTGTCATGCGGTTGCGCGGGGATCAGCCGGCAGGAGTGCCAATAACCTCTGGGGTTTCTTCCTGGAGGAGTTCCGGCGTCGCCCCTGGATCCGTCGCTGCGTTGACCGGCCCGGCGGAGGCCGCCGCCGGAGCGGTGAGGGCCACGAGCTGCAGTGAGCCGTCGTCTGATCGGCCAATCGCGACGATGTCGTACACGGTGTTCGGCTCGACGACCAGGTCGGTGACCCGAATCAGGACATTGTCCCCCTGCTTCACCTGAATGTCATACGTGGTGCCATCCAGCGTTACGTAGTCGGTTGCGTCCTTGAAGTTGACTCCACCGAAGAGATCCGGACCATCGGTAACCACGACATCGATGCCATCGACATCCGGGGCCGCATGGATAACACGTACCCGCGACTGCCCCTGGGGCAACGGGCTCAGATCGACATCTTCCCACATCGCGTCGATGTTCTCGACCATATCGACCGCGATGAGTTCATAGGCATGCCCTGAAATCAGGTCGATGTTCGTGTCGAAGACCGCATTATCGATCGGGCTGCCCGACGGAACGATCTTGACTTCCCGATCATCACCTTCCGGGAGAGCGATGAAGTCGGTGGAGGCGCCAAATTCCAGGCCCTCGACGATGAGTGAATCGTTCACATAGACATCGATAGGCGGGGCATCGGGAGACGCATGTGCAACGCGCAAGCAGGCGTCATCGGGAGTTCCAATGCCGAGCACTCGTGAACAGTGGGTTTCCACGGCAGTGGCGAGCGGAAGTACCTGAAGGGAATTATCGGAGGCCAGGCCGAGAATCAGCAGCGCGTAGGCGCTTCCGGCTGCGACGTCGAATCCCGGGATGCTGACGGCGACTGTGGCCTGGTCATGCGGCCGAACTTCAAGGTCATAGGTCGCGGCATCGACATCTTGATAGTCGGAGGCTTCACCGAAATCGACATCGTTGAAGAGCTCGTCGCCCCCGGTCTGGAAGACATCGAAGGTGCCATCGGCTGGTGAGAGGTTGATGGCGCGCAAACGCGACTGGTCGCTGTCGAGATTGCCCATGTCAGCTTCGTAGACCTTAGCCTCGATATCGGCCAACAGTCCAGCAGCGGCAATGATGTAGCCCTGTCCGCCATCAGGATCGAACTCTGTATCGATCACCGCGGACGCAGCTTCCGAACCGGCCGGCACCACCTGAAGCTGATGCTTATCCGGGGAAATCGACATGAAATCGGTGGCATCGCCGAAGTTCATATTCGCCGCCACCACGGCCCCGTCGATGATCACGTCGACCGCGGGGGCGTCAGGAGAGGCATGCACGATACGAATGTTCGCATCGGTTTCAGTTGGATCCTGCGCACCCGCCACCTGCGGCACAATGGCGGTAAGCACCATGCCGAACAGCAGCGCAATAGCGAAGATCACCCTGGGGACCCGCACTATCCGTATCGAAGATTTCTCGGTCATAGAGTGACTCCTTGAACAACGTCGACGAGAACAATGCCTCCAGTCGCGGAGGCGAAAACAAAACGGAAAAGCCCTAGCGCGCTCGTTAGAACTCTTTCTACGACTTCTCTGTTATCTAGGGTAGCGATATCTCTCCGATCCTACCGATTTGCACAGGTAGCAGGCTCCGCTGGATCCGGTCACGCGGTAGAAGGGGGAGATGAACAACGTCCTGGGCATCCGGTAAAGAGTCTTCGTTCATAGAAATTCCTGGGATAGGCGGGCACTGGCGTTTCGCAAAACGAGGACAGCCCAAGCTCCTGACGATGCAGACCATCGCTCGCCAACCGCAAAACAGCGAGGGGCCATGGCTATGCCGGCGCGGCGTGTTACGGGTTACAGCGGGGGCATTCTCCCGG
>JBBQPB010000118.1:0-6700 GCA_038331435.1 Thermomicrobiales bacterium
GGAGCCATCCGAGATCAGCGAAGGGTCGCTTCAAGCGACGGGCGCGACGCCGGTGGTGAACTCCATCGACTCCACTTTCCGCACCGGCAACCTCCTGGCCGGGGCTTCCGTCGACACGCTTCCCGGCACACTCGCCGACAAACAACTCGCCATCGATCTCAGTGGCGTTCTCTTCGACCGGATCCATACTGTACTTGCGAATCAACCTATTCCACTCATCGACTATGCCCTCCCGGGCCAACTCGTCACCCTTGTCCCCGGCTTCCTGGGGCATGACGAGGGGTATCTTTCGGCCGCCGAAATCTTCGGCCCCGATGCCGCCGCACCGGTCGCCCCCAGCTTTGTCAGTGGCTACTTCACCAACCAGTCCCTCATCTCGTCGAACAATTCCGTTTTACCGATTCCGCTGGTCAGCGTCACGGTTGGGAAATTCCAGGACGAAACGGCCGCGCTGCAAATCCTGGGTGACTCGACCGTCCTGCAACCACCCTTCGAAGGAGTCGAACCGCTCGATATTGGCTCGATTCCCGGCGCCAGCGTTGTGCAGGCCTTCACCTATGCCAACCCGATGCTCTCCTCGAGCTCGCAGGACAGTGTCCGCATCGTGATGGTGGTCGGCGGCAATCTCGTCATCCTCGATGTCCAGGCGAACAAAACGCTCGACGGTGCTCAACAAGCTGCCATCCAAATCGCCACCGCGCAGGCGTCCTGCCTCCAGTCGACTGCCATCTGCCCGCCATTGGACCTTCCGGCGGGATTGCTGGAAGCTCCGGATCTCCCGGTCGAGGCTCCATCGGAAACGCCCGTTCCCGTCGGCTGACCATCGTCAGACACCAGGAACGCCAGAACGCATCTACGCCCTCAATAAAGCGGATGCAGTCTGGCAGGACGGATCTGACTAAACCGGTCGCAGAATGACGTGATGCGCCATTCCCGCGCTGTCCTGTGCCTCACCAACCAGGACACCCGAGTCGTTGAGACCATTCACTTCCAGCAGGAGCAGATCCGGTCCGGGCACGATGAGATCGGCAATCGCGATCGGCTGATCGTTCGTCCAGAGCGTGGGAATCGAATATCCATTGAGCATCGACTGCCCCACCATAGTCCCGGACGCATTCGCATCGCGAACGAACATCCCCTCGCCATTGAGGTCCGCCATCGGTGTCTGCGTCCCATCGGCCGCATACCGAATCGCTCGTCCATAGAGATCGTTGAGCCCCCGCACTACCGCGACGAAGCTACCGTCGTCCTGGAACCCGAAAACTTGCAGCCGCCCGGCCCACTGCGGGTCATCCTTACCCGGCGGTTGCTGCAGCTCCACCTCACCCGTCGTCCGCCAGATGAAAGGAATGCCACCAACAAGCGGCTCCTCGGTCATATAGAGCGTCCCCGCCATGTCGCCCGAGGGCGCTTGCGAACGCGCCCCGCCCGTCTGGAATCCAGCAGGCATCGTCACCGCTTCATAGAGGTCGTCGACCCACCGCGCGGGAAGTTCCCCGGCGCCACCAGCCAGTGTCCCCGACTCGGCAAGACTATTGAAAAAGTATTCTGCCGGCATGGATGCCAGCAACTCTGCGTTGAGCAGCCCATCGTCCCAAACCAGAAAGGGATCTGGCGCCGTACTTGCGTTCGCACTGGCAATGGCCTGATCTTCTGTTCGAAACGTGCCGACCCGCGAAAGACTCCCCGCGGCTCGTCCCCCATCGTTCACAAAGAGCACGCTCGCGCTGTTGCCGATGTACTTGCCCATATCGAGCACGCGCATCGTCATCGACGCGTCCCACGTCACCGGCGTCAGCAAACCGTTGCTGACAATCTCGCCGCAGATGGTCCCATCGTTAGAGATGTCGCGGGGAATTCCCCGGAAGTTTTGCCCGTTATCGACGACGAACGTGTCACTCACGAAGAACGACTCGATCTCGTACATCGGCAGTTCCTGCTGAATCAGCCGAACCCGCCTGGCGGCTGCGCTCTTCTGCGGCCGCCGCATGCCAATAGCACCAAGCGCCGTGGTCGCTGCGGCGCCTTTCAACAAAGTTCGTCGTTTCATGGTGTCTCCCTGCTTGAAGATTTGCCGGCAACGAACGCCGATGACGTCTACGATGTCATCCCGGCTCACGACCGGCTGTGCCGCAGGGCACAGCGCCGCCGTAATCTTCCACACACCCCGTCTTGAGTAACGCGAAACACCGGAGTGGTTGCCCACTCCGGTGTTTCCGTACAATGCGTTTGCGTTGCGGTTCTACCGCTTGCGGCGGTTGCGGCGTCTCGGTGCTGCTGCTGGAGCGGCCTTCGCCTCGATCACATCGATCTCATCCGGAGTGACCGAGCGAACGCGGGTCGACGCCGAGGGATCGGGAGCTGGAACCGGCGCCGATTTGTCCATCAGGAACAAGTCATAAAGCAGCGCTGCCGCCAGGCCGCCCAATACCGGTCCCACAATCCAGACCCAGGCGTTTGCGAAATCCTGCTGAATGACTGCTGGTCCGAACCAACGGACCGGGTTCATCGCCGCGCCGCTGGCCGCCACACCGGCCATATTGCCAATCGCGATCGTAATACCAATGGCCAGCGGGGCAACCCAGCGACCGATGGATCGTTTGTCAACCGCGGTGCCAAACACCACCAGCACCAGGAAGAAGGTCAGAATGAACTCCATCGCCAGCGCATTGGTGGCAGACAAGTTGACGCCCGGGTCAGCGACGATCGAGGTCCCTACGGACGGCAGCCCAAGATTCACCCGGTTGCGGTCGACATCGAGATACGCCAGCGTGATTGCGCCGGCGCCGAGCACCCCGCCGACCATCTGGGCAACGATATAGGCGATACCGTCCGGAACCGGAATGCGCTTGGTCGCCAGCATTCCGGCGGTTACCGCCGGGTTGTAGTGTCCGCCGGAAATATGTCCAGCGGCCGCAACCATGATACCGATCGCCAGACCGGTCGCCAGGCCAATGGCAACGATGTCTTGACCCTGTGTCAAGATAACTGCGCCGATCGAAAAGAAGCAGAGCGCGAACGCGCCCAATGCTTCTACGACCAACTTCTGAGCGATGTTCTCAGACAATTCATCCTCCTCCTGCACCAGCATTGGCGAAGCCGTCCAACACCACTCGCGCTGACACAAACCTTCCCGGTGACTATAGGGAAAACGACACGGGCTTCGCAAGAGCAAAACGGAGCAATCTCCGCTCCGGCTTCAACTATTCCGCACCTGCAGGTTCACAGAGACATCGTGAAGGTGAAATGTGCCGGAAAAGTGTTCTACCCGATCCGGAACGTGATCGAGTTGAGCAGTTCACCGATCACCCGTACCGCTGCGGCATAGGTCCCCGAGGGAACGCCGCCCGGTTGCCAGCTGGAGGTGAACCATCTCGGGCCGTTCGTGGTGGTCGCTTCCTGATCCTGAGACGCCATTACCACACCATCCTTATTCAACCATTCGACCGTGATGATCTCGCCACCCAGCAGGTTCGTCAGGCGGGCTGCCAGAATCACTTGCGAGCCCTGAGACACCGAATCCAGATCGCTCGCCGGCGCGCCCGACCCATCGACCGAGTTCGTAATCACCAACTCGGAAAGCAGCGCTCGGGGGGTGTAGGTTGCCTGAGGTGTTCCGGTCGGCTGCAGAAAGGTTTCCGCAAGCTGCGTTTTCTGCGCTTGCGGCACTTGCTGCGTCCGCTCTGCTTCCTGCGCCTCGAATTGCCGCTCGTCGCGGGCGTCTCCCGTAGAGCATGAAACCAGCGACAGAACGACAAGCGCGGAGCCTATCGCTCCGCGCCAGCCATTGAGTTGCAACCAGGAAGGAATCGCCCGCTCAGCTCGGTGGCCGATATTGTCCGAACGCGTCCTGGTATTCGTCGGCCACGTCCAGGGCCGTTTTGTGAACGTAGATGCGAGTCGTTTGCGGTGAAGCATGTCCAAGGATCGTTTGTACCGTCGATTCGCGCACCCGGCGGCGGACCATTTCGGTCGCCAGCCCGTGACGGAATGAATGGGGCGTAACATCGCTTTCGATTCCGAGCTCCCGGCAAAGCTGTGCGACGATGTGCTCCACTGTCCGCGGGCTGATCGCCGAGCCCGGCTCGCCAACCTTGTCTCGCCCGCTGAAGGCGGGAAGCCCACCCGAGCCGCGAATATCGTCTTCGCGATTCTGCCAGTACGCGGTGACCGCCTGCGCGGTCTCGGCATCGAAGTGTACGGTACGGCTCTTTCCGCCCTTGGCCCGATAAACATTTGCCGTCCCGTTGACGAGATCGATATCGCGGCGACGCAATGCGCACAGCTCGGAAACGCGCACCCCTGTCCGGAAGAGGAAGAGGATCATCGCTCGTACCTTGAGACGTCGCAGCTCCAGGTGCGGTTTCTCCTCCGGGTGCGTCGACTTCACAAATTCCACGATCCGTTCGAGGTCGGGAATCCGCACATCCGGTGGTGGCGGGGTGAAGCGCGGCATCAATGCGGCGATACGCACGCGCAGCCGGTCCGTCGCCAGATTCGGATGCAGATCGTACGCCGAAATGTATGCGCAAAACTTTCGAACCGCCGAAAGGTTGTTCTGCGCGGTCCGCATACGCGAAACCTCTTCCGGCGTGCGGATGTCGGCCGGAACGATCAACGTAGCGAATGACGTCACATGTTCCGAAGCCAATGCCGAGATTGGCGCGGTCTTCGGATCGATCCCTTCATGCTGCTCGATATGGCGCAGGAACTTGTCCAGACCGTGTCGATACGTCTTTTTCGACCGCGGCGCCAGCCGCATGTCTCCGAAGAACATCTCCACCGCCGCCTCTATCGTCACCACGCCATTGGCCGGTGGGGGCGGATCAATCGCACGCAGGTTTCGATCGAGCACCAGGGACATCGCACAAACTCCTTGTTCCGGGATCCTTCCAAGAGTGTACGTACACTGTACGGTCACTTGCGCATTTCGTCAACATTTTCCGAATAATGCGTCTGAAGTCGCATCCCGCCTTTCACCTTACCATCTTGATATCAGCCCCTACCTATCTCTCGACCTCCAGCGCGGATGGTTAAAAAAGGGGCTCTGACGTTTCACCTCCACCTATCAGAAAACACTCGTGGAAGGCAGTCGTCCTTCTGCTCTGGACTCAAGCCGGCGGCGATCAGCGTTACCTGCATTCGATCATGCCAGCTACCTCCCGATCCAGCGGCTCCACAATGGCCACACTCCCGTATCCTTCACCTCAACGACTATCCAGAACGCATGGAGGTTCCCAAACCAATGCAGGTAGCGATTCAGCTCTACACCGTCCGCGACCAAACTGCAGAAGACATGCTTGGCACCCTCGCAAAGCTGGGCGACATTGGCTACCAGGCGGTGGAATTTGCTGGCTATGGCAGCTCTGAACCCAAAGCTATCCGGGAAGCGCTCGACAAAGCGGGAATCGCTGGCGTTGCCGCTCATGTTCCTCTCACCCGGATCGATATTGAATTCGACACCGTCGTCGAAGAAATGCACATCATCGGCGCCAAGCACCTGATCATCCCCTGGCTTCCACCGGAACAGCGGAATCAAGTCGGCTATGACCACGTCATCGAAACGCTGAACACGCGCGCTCCCGAAGCCCGTGCGGCCGGTCTGCGACTTGGTTATCACAATCACGATTTCGAGTTTGTTGCCGTCGATGGCATCATGCCCTTCGACCGTATCGCAGAGAGCACCGATCCCAGTCTGGTATCCCTTGAGATCGATGCCGGTTGGGTCAAACACGCCGGACAGGACCCGGTCGCCATCATCGAGCAATACGCCGGCCGTGTTCCGCTGATTCACGCCAAAGAAGAACAAGTGGACGGCGTGGATGACCTGCCGGCTCCCGGTTCGGGACCGCTGCCATGGAAAGCGATCGTTGCCGCCGGCAATGCCAGTGGCGCGGAATACCTCATTGCCGAAGACGACAAACCCCTCGACTCGATGAAGACTGCCGCCGCTGCCTACGAGAACCTCACCAGGCTCGTCGGTTAGTGGCCGGCCTACGGGCGCTCCAGAGGTGCGTCCGTAGGCAAAACAGACCGTCCTGGGATGTTGTCACTGCCTTACAATCGACACTGGACTCTTGACCACAACTGAGGAGCCCCGCCATGCCTGACCGTAACGTTCTCATCGCCGGCGAATCGTGGATCATGCACACGATTCACCAAAAAGGCTTCGACAGTTTCACGACCACTGCCTATGGCGAGGGGCACCAATGGCTCTCCGCCGCGTTGACCGCTGGCGGATGGAACGTCGAGCATTTGCCCAACCACCTCGCCAACGAGAAGTTCCCCGCCTCTGTTGCCGACATGGCGAAGTACGATCTGATCATCCTCAGCGATATTGGGGCGAACACGATCCAGCTTCACCCGGATACCTTCGTGAAATCCGCCGTACTTCCCAATCGGTTGCAGGAGCTGCGGGATTACGTGGCATTCGGTGGCGGGCTGATCATGGTTGGCGGCTACCTCACCTTTCAGGGAATCGAAGCCAAGGGCAACTACGCCGGTTCGCCCCTCGAAGCGGCCCTGCCGGTCATGTTGCAAACCAGCGATGACCGCGTCGAGATGCCCCAGGGCGTCAAGCCGGTTGTCAACGCCCCTGATCACGAGATCGCCATCGGCCTGCCGATCGAATGGCCGGTGCTCCTGGGATACAACCGGTTGATTCCACGCGACGGCTCCATCGTCGTTGCAACTGTTGGAA
>JBBQPB010000119.1:0-6684 GCA_038331435.1 Thermomicrobiales bacterium
AGTATCGAATGCGGCGAGCGTTGTCCGCGTTCGATGCAATTGCAGCGGCACGGTGGTCGCGCAAGCTGTGACCGGGTGAGCGGGTGTGGCTTGCCTGCGAGTGAGGGGAAGGGTTGGGATGGCGGTTTGCATCGGCGTAAACTGCGGGATCGCCCCCTTCCTTCTCCCAATTCTGAGAAAAGGAAGCGGGAGGTGCTGTCGATTGCTCTCTAAAGCGTTAGCACGCTGAAGGCATTCTTAAAGATGTCGTCATCGCGGCGGAAGGTGTCGGGGTTGAGGTTCTTCAACACCGCCATCTCATAGGCGAGCATCTGCATGGGAACGACTGCCAGCAATGGGGAGAGAATTTCCGGGAAGTCCGGCAGGGAGAAGACGGTGGCATTCGGAAGGGTGTCCACGCCCTGACCGACCAGCCAGAGGTCGAGCCCGATACCGTCGAGCACGCGGGCAATGTCGCTGGTGCGCTGGAGAGCGGCGCCGGGGACATTGATCATGACACCGAGATCGCCAGGATGGACGCCTATGAGCGGACCATGCAGGAATTGCTCGGCGGCCATGGCATCGATCCAGCCATAGGCGGCTTCGCGCACTTTGATCACGGCTTCCAGCGCGGTGGCTTCGTTGGGACCGGCGCCGGCGACATAGGTGCGGCGAGCGATGGCTTCACGTGCGATCGATTTCACGTCATCTTGCCGGTCGAGGATGCCCTGGATCAGATGGGGCAGCTCCGTCAGGCGTTCTGTCCACCCCTGGACACCAGACGCGTTCCATTCGGACCCCATCAGGTAGGACATCTGGGCGAGCGCGGTCATGGCGCTCAGATGGGACGAGGTATAGGCGGCCGATTTCTCCCGTTCGATGGTGCGGATGATCTTCTTTGAACCCGGGTGCTCGGCCGACGCGCTCCCCACTGAGATAACCGCCGCCCCGGCTTCCACGGCGCGGTCGAGCGCAACTTTTGAATAGGTCTTGACGCCGGTATGCGCCATAACCACCACCGCATCGCCAGGGTGCAGGGTCCAGCTTTCGGGATAAAAGGCGAGATCGAAGGAAGAAACGGCGCGCGCGTCCTTGCCAGTAGCGCGGATGAACCAGGCCCCGACCAGCGCGGCGTGATAACTGGTGCCGATACCGGTGACGAAGACGCGACGCGCCGATTCGATAATCTCGGCGGCTTCAGCGGCTTGCTCCCAGCCGTTTTCGATCAGGTTGCGCAGATCGGCCGGTTGACGGTGCATCGTCTGATACATGAACGAATCGGTGGTCGGCGGCATGGGTACTCCTGTGGAATGAATGACGCACGTGTTCGTGGGGCGATGGTAGCAGAGGCACGGTTGCGCTCCGGTGGGTATTGGACGGATCGCTGATAATTGCCGCAGGAGTTCATTCGCCGCGCGGTCCGCTACCGAACCGCCACCATTACTAAGGAAAGGACGGGCAACGATGGCCCACAAATCCGACCATCAACTGATCGTCGTACCGCTCGATGGTTCCGAGCAGGCCGAACAAGTGATCCCCTATGCCGAAGCGCTGCGCGGGGCTGAAGGCATGTTGCTCTTTTTCCAGGTGTTCTATCCGTCCGGCCCAGCGCGCGGGCTCTTCGGCGATGTTGAGCTCACGATGGAAGACATCGTGGCGCAGGAGCGGGAAGCGGCGGACGATCGGCTCAGAGAGATTGCGAAACGGTGGGATCCCGTGCTCGCCAGGAAGCCGCAGATCGAATCGTTTGCCGGTGATACCGTCGAGGCGATCAGCGCGATCGTGCGGGATCGCAATGCGACGCTGTTGGCGATCAGCAGCTCCGGCCGCGGGGCGTTGAGCCGGTGGGCATTTGGCAGCGTGGCCGATAATCTGATGCGCTCGGCATCAGCCCCGGTGCTGATCATCCACCCGGACCACGAATCGGACAACGAGATCAAGGCGGTCGAGCTCAAACGAATTCTGGTCCCGCTCGACGGCTCCGAAACGGCTGAAACCGCATTGCCGGTGGCCGGACAACTGGCAAGAAGCTCGAACCTGCCGGTTGTGCTGGTGCAGGTGATCAACCCGTCTCTCGAGTTTTCGATGACCGGGCAAGGATTGGCCCCGATTACCGCCGATCTGTACAACCAGGTGGAAAGTGACTTCACCACGCAGGCGAATGACGAGCTCACGAAGGGCGCGACGCTGCTGGGCGATGTTCCCGCCGGCATCCTCAAGACGGTGCTGCAAGGCGGCACGGTCGAAGCGATTCAGCAGTACATCGAACCGGGCGATCTGATCGTGATGGCCAGCCACGGGCGCACTGGCTTCCGGCGGTTCCTGCTGGGAAGTGTGGCGCAGAAGATCATCCATGAACGGCTCGCGCCGGTGGTGCTGGTGCCGGCCGAGGCGAATGCGGAGGCCTGAGACCGAGAGCCCGAGCAAAGCACGAGAGGGCAGGGCCGTCCTCGGCTACGTTCGCCATCGGCTCCTAACGACGTAACGAGGAACACGCAACATGCGGCTGATCAAGATCGGGCTTGGGAATATCAATTCGACAGTGGGGGCGGTCGATTCGAACGCCGCGCAGGTGATCGCCGTTGCGGAGGCAATGGCAGCCGAGGCGGTGACGGTCGCGCTCTTTCCCGAGCAGGCGATCGGCGGCTATCAACCCGAGGATCTGGTGCAGTGGCAGGGGTTCGTGGAGCGGCAGTGGGATTCGCTGATCTCGATTGCGGCGCGAACCGCCGAGCTGCCGATGGTGCTGGTCGTCGGAGTGGTGATCGATCACCAGGGATTGCATTACAACTGCGCGGCAGTGGTGGCAAGGGGCGAGATTCAAGCGCTGGTGCCGAAAGAAAAGCTGCCAACCTATAGCGTTTTCTACGAGCAGCGGACGATGTCGCGCGGGATGCCGTTGTTGCTCGACGATCACCGGGGGGTGCCGTTCGGCGATCTGGTGCTGGAGTTCGATTTCGGCATCATGGGTGTGGAGGTCTGCGAGGACCTCTGGAGCGCCGAGGGGCCGATGCGGCGGCGCACCTATGCCGGGGCGGAGTTGATCTGCAACATCTCGGCATCGCCCTTCCGGGTGGGCGTCTTCCAGACGCGGCGCGAGCTGATCTCGACTCGCGCGGCGGACAACCAGTGCACCCTGGCGTATACGAACCTGATCGGCTCGAACGACGGGTTGATCTTCGATGGCGGCGGCTGGGTGAACCAGAACGGCAAAACGATGCTGGAAGCGCCTCGGTTCGCGCAGGGTTTTACGACAGCAGTGGTCGATCTGGATCGCACATTGCGATTGCGCGCCGAGAACACCACCTGGCGCAACGATCTGCACGAGTTTTTGGAAACATTCGACGTGCCGGACACGCTGGTGATCCCGGAGGAAGAGTTCTCGACCGCGGCGCAACGCGCCACGCTTTCCTACCCGGTTCCAGCCCAGAAGAGTTTTTTCCTTCCGGCGGACTCTCCGGTTTCGACCGCGCGAGAACAGCTCTGTGAGGAGATGCTGGACGCGTTGGCGCTGGGCATCGGGGATTATTTCGAGAAGAACCGGGTCTTCAAGCTGATCGGAATTTCGCTTTCGGGTGGGCGTGATTCACTGTTGACCCTGCTCATCGCGCATCGCTATGCGAGCACGGCGCGGCCGGACGATCCGGGATCGCTGATCCGGGCGTTCTATCAACCGTCGCGCTTTTCCTCACAGGAGACGCGCTCGGCGGCGGAAACGATTTGCGCCGATCTGGGAGTGCCCCTCACAATCGAGTCGATCGACGACGCCTTCGAGCGCGAGATGCAAGCGGCGCTCGCCATGCTCGACGAAGGTCAGACGCTAACGCCGATCACGGAGCAGAACATCCAAGCGCGCATCCGGGCACAACGGATGTGGAACTGGTCGAATTCGGCCTCAGGATTGTTCCTGCAAACCGGGAACATGACCGAAAAAGCAGTGGGGTACACCACGGTCGGTGGCGACCTGATGGGCGCGCTGGCGGTACTGGCGAATGTGCCAAAAACGGTCGTGATGTACCTGTTGGATTACCTGCTGGAAACGCAGGGATATGCGGGAATTGCCGCAGTATTGATGAAACCGGCCGGTCCTGAGTTGGCCCCCAACCAAAGCGGGGAAGAAGAGCTGATGCCGTTCAAGGTGCTGGATGCGTGCTTCTACCTTTTTGCCGGAGAGAAGATGACCCCGGCAGAGGTGGAAATCGTGGTGGCGGAGATGTTCCCGGACATCGCACGCGAGACGGTCGAGGGGTATGTGGCGAAGTTCGTGCGCTTGTTCCTGCAGTCGATTTACAAGTGGGTACAGTCGCCGTTGTCGTTGCACATCGGGAATCTGGACCTGGAGCGGGAACGGGCGTTGCAATTGCCAGTGGTGACAAGCTCGGAGTGGACCCGGTAGCTCCGAAAAACCCCGTAGCCGCCGGCCCTGTGCCGGCGATGTTGCCCGTCACCGACCCCAGTGCTGCCAACGTGGTCCAACCCGCGTTCTCCTGCGAAGAGGCATTCGCCGGCACAGGGCCGGCGCCTACGGTTGGGCCCCAATTCCGATGACCGTGCCGCAGATGAAGGGGTACGACTCCCAGTTCTCCACCAGGCCGGCACGCGCCGGGTTGTTCAAAATGTACGTAACAGTTTTTTCGAACTCATCGATGTTCCTCATGCCCCAATCATAGAAACTTCGTTGCCAAAGCTTTCCGCTTCCTCCGCATCTCCACCAGGTCCGTGTCGAAACAGATTTCAGATCCCGCACCACGTCGACCAATCCTTTGTCCGTTACTTCGACAATAAGATGCGCGTGATCTGGCATCAGACAGCAGAGATGCAGCACGGCGCGGTAATACGAAACTCGACCGGAAATCGAATCCATGATTTCCAGGGCCACCGGCGCTTCGGCAAATGGGGTTGTCGTGCGGTCGAATGTTCCCAGGGTCACATGCCAGGCACGTCCAGTTTCGGTATAGGCGCTCAGAGGGAGCCGATGCCGCAGTAGCGGACGGCCCCACGTCAAATCATCTGTCATGACGGCATTGCAGCAGATTTACAAAGCGCCAAGTTGGCCTGCCTGTAGACGCCGGCCCTGTGCCGGCGAAGGGTGAAATCATTTAATCCCACGTTTCCCAAAACGGTTAATGTCGATGGGAGACATTCGCTGGCACAAGGCTGGCGTAACCGGCCCCATACCCCGGGCGCGGTTCATCCCGATTGGTTCGCGGGTTTCGCGGCCCCGCACCTCCCAACCCAGCGGGGGCCGATACGGATGAAAAGCAGGCCACCGAGCACCAGCGCCGCACCGACCAGCTTGATGGGCCCGAATGATTCGCCGTAGATCAGCGCCGATAGCGATCCGGCGATGATCGGCACCAGCAAGCCAAAGCTGGTGGCGATAGCGGCGCCCCGTCGGGCGATGCCGAAGTTCCAGAGCATGTACGCGATATAGACCGGAAAGATGACCACATACACGATGGCCATCCAGCTCCCGGCATCGAGCGAACCCCAGTCTTGCTGTCTGGCAGCAGGAGCACCGGCCAGTACCAGCGGGATCGCGCCGAGCAGCAGGGTCCACGCGGTGTAGGTGGCCGGGGGATAACTTCGGGCAAGGGGGCGATTGATCACGCTGTAGAGGCCGAAAGCCGCTGCGGCCATGAAGCAGAGGAGATCGCCGATAAGGGAGTGCTCACCGCCCGATTTGTTGCTGAGGAAGATAGCGACGCCAATGACGGCCACTGCCACCCCGATCCAGGCCACCGCGGGGGGCCGCTCGCCGATGGCGGTCAGCACGAGGATGGTGAACAGCGGGCTGGTGGAGATCAGGAGCGAGGCGGAAAAGATCGAGGTGCGATCGAGCCCAAGGTTATAGCCAAGTTGATAGACCGTGAAACCGGCGAGGCCGGCGGCCACGAAGCGGGGCAGATCGCTTCGGTGCGGGACGATGACGAGATCGGGACTACGCACCTTGAAGACCCCCAGAATGGCGAACGCCATAAGGGTCATCAACAGGAAGCGGATGAAAACGAAGGCCATCACGTCGATTTGCGTGAAGGCGTCCTTGGTGACGATGAAGGTGGTAGCCCAGAGAGTGACGGTGGTAAGCAGCGCCAACTCAGGGAGAAAGGCGTGTTTCGCGGCGGGTTGGGATTCGATCGGCTCGGTTCGATTGGTCACGTGGGTCGGTGAATCCCTGGCTATTGGTGATGGATCCGCGCATTCGCGAGGCTAACAATACGAACGATCGACGGGTTGTGTCGTGAGAATACCGGATCGGGATGGAGTCGCTTGCGCATACGCTTTTCTAGTTGAAGCCGGGGACTCACACAGCCGAGGCTCTCAGAGCCTGATGCAGTGAGGATGGATGTCGAATGGGGACCGGGTTTCTGGGAAACGAGAGGTCTCTCCGCTTCGGTCGGGACGACGGTGAATCGTCGCTCGGGTCAAAGGTTAGTCGACGGTGATGGTAAGGCCGTCGTAGGCGACTTCGACGCCAGGTGGGAGGAGGGCGGAGGCGGCGAGATGGCTGGTTTCGTGGGAGAGGTGGACGAGGTACGCACGGCGCGGGGCGATCTGCTCGATCAGCTCGACGGCTTCGCAGAAGCTGAGATGGGTGGGATGCGGCTTTTCGCGGAGGGCGTTGACGATGAGGGTGTCGACGCCTTTTAGCAGCTCGACGGAGCTCTCCGGCACAATTTTGGCGTCGGTGACATAGGCGAGCGG
>JBBQPB010000120.1:0-6675 GCA_038331435.1 Thermomicrobiales bacterium
CAACGAAGCGCAGCATCGGCAGACCGTGATTTCGCGCCACCCGCTGCGGCGGGGAGATCCCTCGTCCCTCGGGATGACAGGGGAGGCCCTCGATGAGTCTGGAAACCTTCTGGTTCATCCTGATCGCAGTCCTCTGGATCGGGTACCTCTTCCTGGAAGGATTCGATCTCGGGGTGGGCATGCACATGAAGCTGCTGGCCCGTGACGAAAAAGAGCGCCGCTTGCTGCTGAACACGATCGGCCCGGTTTGGGATGGAAACGAGGTCTGGTTGATCACCGCCGGCGGCGCAACCTTCGCCGCGTTCCCACTCTGGTACGCATCGCTCTTTTCCGCGCTCTACATCCCGCTTACGCTGGTGCTGGTCGGATTGATCTTCCGCGCGGTTTCGATCGAGTACCGCAGCAAAGGACATACCGAACGCTGGCTCCGTCTCTGGACCTGGGGCATGACGTTGGGATCGTTCGTCGCCGCATTTGGCATCGGCGCACTGCTGGGGTTGACGACGACCGGTCTTCCATTGAATGCATACGGCGACCGGGTTGGGAGCTGGCATGCCTTCCTTACTCGGAACGCGATCATCGGCGGCCTCGCGGTGGTCGGGTTCTGTCTGGTGCATGGCGCGGCGTTCATCATGCTCAAAACCGATGGCGAGATTCGGCACCGGGCACGCCAGTTCGCGGTTCGCTGGATGCCGATTCTCTTGCTCCCACTCGTGGCCTGGGTAGTGATCGTGCAGCTCGACAACGACACCCGCTGGACCTGGGCGTTGGTGGCCATCGCGGTGGTCGCGGTGGTCTACGCCTGGATCAGCATGCGCGCCGGAAAAGAAATGCCCGGTTTCGCCGGAATGGCCGTTTTCCTGCTGGCCGGCGCGATCTCGATCTTCGGTGCGGTCTACCCGGTGGTGCTCCCTTCGACGCTCGATTCCGCCTGGGACCTGACGGTTTGGAACTCCTCGTCGTCGCCCTACACGCTGAAGGTGATGAGTGCGGTCGCCCTGTTTGGCGTGCCGCTGGTACTGGTCTATCAGGGCTGGAGCTATTGGGTCTTCCGCAAGCGCTTGAGCACCGCCAACATTCCCGATGCGCACGCCATCGTGCCGCAAATCGGCGATGGCCGGTACGCGGACAACCCCGGGGATTGATCCCCACTCGATGACCTCTGACCCTGCTAGCCCCCCTCCCTTCCGTCCTCCCGACCGAAGCGGAGGGACCTCTCCGGCACCGGGTCACGCAGCGTCTGCACGGCGGCGGGGCGCGTCGCCGTTCCGCTATCTGACCCCGGACGGGCGGCGGGCGCTCTACCTGCTCGGCTTCCTCGCTGCGGTCAAGGCGCTGGCGCTGGTGCTGATTGCGCAGGCGGTTGCCTCCGGCGTGGTCAGCATCATCGACGAGAGTGACGCCTGGCGACGGGCGATCTTCCTCGGGATGCTGGGAGGATTGATCCGGGCGCTTGCCAGTTGGACGACCGATGTGGTGGCGGCGCGCACCGCCAGTGCGGCCCGGACCGATCTGCGCCTGCGCTTGGCGAGACGGATAACCGCGCGTGGCGGGCGCGACCTCGACACCAAAGTGGGCGAAACCGCGACCCTGGCGACCACCGGACTCGATGCCCTCGATGGCTGGTACAGCAGTGTGCTTCCCGCAGTCGTCAACGCGGTCACGATTCCGCTACTGCTCTGGGCCCGCATCCTCTGGGCCGACTGGGTGAGCGCGCTCATCATCCTGCTGACCGTACCGCTGATTCCGATCTTCATGGTGTTGATCGGGTATCGGACCCAGGCCAAGGTTGCCGAAGCGGCGGAAACACTGGGGTGGTTGTCGAATCAGCTGGTCGAGCTGGCGCGGGGGCTACCGGTATTGGTGGGATTGGGACGGGCGGACGCGCAGATCACCGGGCTGCGCGAGATCTCCGAAAACTACCGTCGCCGGACGATGGAAACCTTGCGGGTCGCGTTTCTCTCATCACTGGCGCTGGAGCTGATTGCCACGCTCTCGGTCGCAATCGTCGCAGTGTTCATTGGCATACGGCTGGTGTACGGCGACCTCGATCTGCTCACCGGATTGCTGGTATTGATCCTGGCGCCGGAATGCTACCTGCCGTTCCGCGAGATCGGCATGGCGTTCCACGCATCCGAAGACGGGATCGAGTCGATGGAACGGGTCGAAACGATCGTCTCGACCCCGGTTGCGGTTCTACCTGGAGAATCTCCCCGGGTGGAAACCCCGCTCTCCCCCTCCGCAATCTCTTCGAGGCTGATGGTGAGCGATCTGTGGGTGCACTACGGGGATCGGTCGACTCCAGCGGTCGATGGTTTGTCGTTCGCGGTCGAGCCGGGCGAGATCGTCGCGTTGAGCGGGCCGAGCGGATCCGGGAAATCGACCGCCCTGGCTGCGATTGCCGGCTTGTTGGGGACAACCGCGAATGGGTCGGTAACCGTGACCGGCACGATCTCGGGCGCCGATTTGTCCAGCATCGCCTGGGTGCCACAGCATCCAGAGATGTTCGCCAATACGGTTCGGGAAGAAGTCGCCCTGTATGCTGGCACTCCTCCTCCCATTTGTCATTCTGAACGCAGTGAAGAATCTCTCTCGTCGACCTTCTCGCAAACCGTGTCTCTCGGTACCCAATCCAAGGTTGGAACCCATCGGCTCTTACCCCTCACTACGAATCAGGTTGCAGATTCGCGAAGTCGCGATGTCGCGACACCCGCTGCGGCGGGGAGATCCGTCGTTCCTCAGGATGCCAAACGCGTGGAGGGCATCCTCGCGGAGGTTGGCGCCGGGCATCTGATCGACCGGCATTCGGCCGAGCTGAGTCCGGGCGAATTGCGCCGGGTGGCGATGGCGCGGGCATTGGCGCGCATCGAGGATGGCGCGACCTTGTTGCTGCTGGACGAGCCGACCGCGCATCTCGATCCCGCGACGGCAGCGGTCATGCTGCGCCTCATCGCGAAGCTACGCGGTCGCGTCACCATCGTGTTGGTCGCGCACGATCCAACCGTCCGCGAGCTGGCCGATCGGGTGATCCCAGTGAGTCCCTTCGCAGAAACAGAGGTGGCCGAGCCGGATGCCACGGTTCCCGGTCCGCTGGCAACCGAGGATCCGAAGCGACGAGCAATGGCGTCTCCCACACCCGAGGAACCGGAAATGCTGGGAACACTTCGCGATCTGCGCGAGGTCCTGCGACCAACCGGACGCGGCTTCATTGCGGCGGTGGCGTGGGGAACGCTCGCCATGCTGGCTGGTGTGGCGCTGATTTCCGTGTCCGGCTGGCTGATCGTGCGGGCGAGTCAGCAACCACCGATTTTCACGTTGCTGGTTGCTATCGTCGGGGTGCGCTTTTTCGGGATTGCGCGGAGCGGGTTCCGCTATCTCGAGCGGTTGCGGATGCATGACGCCATGTTCGCCGCCATGACCGAGCTGCGGGTGGGCACCTGGCGGCGATTAGCCGCCCAGGGTCCGGCAATCGCCCGCTTACTGCGCGGCGACCGGGCGCTCGATCTGATGATCGGTGATATCGACCAGGTGCGCGATCTGACGCCGAGGGTCGTGCTTCCCCCCGTGGTCGGCGCGGTGACCGCACTGATCTTGACGGCGGTGTTGGGATGGTTGCTGCCGGCGGCAATTGCACCAATGGTCGTTTGCACACTGATTTGTCTACTCCTCGCGCCGTTCGTAGCAGTGCGGACGAGTGCTTCTGCCGCCGAGGGGCAGTTGGAGCTCCGGTCGCGCATCATGCGGATAGTCGCCTCGCTCTTTTCGGCGGCCCCCGATCTGCATGTCAATGGGGTAGACAACCGGGTGCTGACCGAGCTCGACCGGCTCGATCGGCAGTCCGACCAGGTTGCCCGCCGAACGGCCCGCGCTCTCGGATTGGGAAATGCCATCGTCATCTTCGCCTGTACCGCTACGGCAATGGCCATGCTCTGGGTTGCCCGCGACGCACTTGGCCAGGGCGTCATTTCCCCGCAGGTCTGCGCGGTACTGGTACTCACCCCGCTGGCGCTGATCGATCCCTTTCTCGCCACCTGCGATGCCGCCCAGCAATGGCCAGCGCTGCAACGAGCGCTCGGACGGCTGCGAGCCGATGCATCGCCACTGACTTACGTTTTTCCCGTAACTACTCCTGACCTCCCGGAGGAACTCCAGCCAGCCGATGCAGAACGCGTCTCCACCCTGGCCATCGACAACCTCGCGGCTCGTTGGCCCGGCGATCGGCATGAGGTGTTCGCCGGATTGACCGCAACCACCGGCCCCAACCGTTGGCTAGTGGTCACCGGCCCCTCCGGCTCGGGGAAATCCACCCTGCTCACGGTCTTGCAAGCGTTCCTGCGCCCAAGCGCCGGGCGCTACCTGTTGGATGGGCGCGACACCATGCAGCTTCCTGCTGAGACGATCCGCTCGCACATCGCTTGGTGTCCGCAAGAAGCCCATCTTTTCGACTCGACCTTGCGGGCCAATCTGCTTCTGGCTCGCTCACGGGCCGATGCCCCCTCGGCGGTCGAGATGACGCGGGTCCTGGAACAGGTTGGGCTCGGTCCGCTGCTAGCCGATCTTCCCAATGGGCTGGAGACCACGCTTGGATCGCGCGGATTGCACCTTTCCGGCGGGCAACGCCAACGCATCGCCATCGCGCGCACGCTGCTCACCGGCGCGGATGTGCTGTTGATCGACGAACCTACCGCGCACCTGGACCGGGAATCGGCTGATGCGTTGTTGGAGGATTTGCGGCAGGGATTGTCGGGGAAGATCGTTGTGCTGGTGACGCATCATGCAGGCGATCTGGCCATGAGCGACGTGCATATTTGTCTGTGAGGCGCCGCTGGCGAGGCGCTACAGCGACGGGTCAAGAACGAGGCGCAAACCCTCTCGCCGCATCAATTCAAAGGGTGAAATGTAGGGGACGCCAAGGCAATCACATGCTTCTGGAATGACAATTCGCTTGCGCGCATTCGGATCCGGACGTTCCTGCGTAACCACAATGAACTGGTGCTGTGCCGCCTGAGCGATCAAGAGATAGTCGGCGGAACGCAAGAAGGTCGCAATGGCATTGGACTGGAAGCGTTGCGATGGGTCACTCGCCCATCGGCTCAGTGCTGCTAAATACGTCGTGGTAGTCGCTTCCGGGGAAAGGAAGAAAGTTGCCGGCAGCGTTTTTACCCAATTCGTCAGTTGATCGTTTCCTCGAAGTAGCTCTGTACGGACGGCGTCGACGGAGAAGACAGTTCCCGCCTCAAATCGCTGTGGTAACCACTCCCAGAAACCGGGGCAGATGTCGAAGCCGAAATAGCGATTTTTTGCCTCGATGAACACGTTCGCATCAAGGAGATACATCTAAACGAGCCCGAGCTTGTGGCTTAAGCCATCGAACGCTTTCTGGCTACTGAACCCAAGCAATCGAAAAGCATCGCGATAGAGCGTTCGGCCTTCGAGCGTGCTCGCAACGACAGCTCTAGTGAACCGCCGGCTCGCGCGAACGGGGATTGTGTTGTAGAAGTTGCCGCCTGCCGATTGAAGACTCGAAGGGTTCGACTCGAAGCTCCGAACCATGGTCCGGTACGTTTCCCAAGAAATGAGATGTTCATCAGCCAGCCGACGCAAGACAACCTGACTGCTCACCTTGAAGTATCGGCTCAAGCGCCGCGTCTCTTCGACCAAGTCTCCGGTGGGCCGAAACTCCCTGGCGAGAATCACTTCAGGAATGAGCAATTCCGCAGCCACCGCATTCACCCAGTATTCGAGCGAATCGGCTGCATCCTCTGCAGTGCCACGCAGTTCGGTTCCGTTGGTCACGGCAGAGGAACCAATCCAGACATGCACTAACTCGTGGGCCAGAGTGAATATCTGCGCGCTCTTGGCATCGGTTCCGTTGACAAAGACCACGGGCGCATACTCATCGGCCAGCGCAAATCCGCGGAACTCGCTCGGGTCGAGCTTTCGATGGGTATCCGATCCAACGATCCCGGAAATCATGACGAGCACGCCGATGCTCTCTGCATTCGAAACGAGCATGCGCAGTGATTCTTCCCACGTTCCCATAGCCGCGCGCTCGTCGAGACCAAAGTCCAGCGATTCCCGCATCAGTTCTGCGGCCCGTCGCGCCGACCTGGATCTGTCCAGCGATCCCACGAACGATAACGGCGCTTCGCCTTGTTCGATCAGGTAGGTCCGATACCATTCTTGCCGATCCATGCAGATCCCGATGGTGTCGAGAAGATTTGGGGTTGGTCCGCCGGGGTGCTTGCTTCCCGGCGTGCGCAGATCAGGAATTGGAAGATCGATCTCTGGGGGATTGGGCAAGAAAAAATAGCCAAGCGGCGTATAGGTGGCCCGCGCAAACGACTCCAATTGATTGAATGTTGGGTGCGACGCTCCAATCTCCCATGCGGGAAGCGCAGGGAACGACTTATCCAACTCCTCACGAGTTTTTCCGGATCGACCAGCTGCCCACAACAGAAGCTCTGGCGCGATCTCCATACGGACAGACACAGCGATGTTCCTCGATGGAAGCACTTACCCGTTAGCGACTTTACCACGCCAGCATCGGAAACTTCAGGACTCTTCTGTCCCTATCGACAATGAGTCGTACACCCAGCGGGAGACGCGGGAGAGGCGGTCGGTGACCTCGGGGATGTCGTCCTGACCGCGGCTCATGATGGCGATGGCGTACCG